>JAUVIX010000067.1 GCA_030592565.1 Chlorobiota bacterium | reverse complement strand
CCATACCCTATGCCATCTATGGACTCTCTTAATAAGAAACCTGATCCACTCCAGTATAAAGATAGTACTATTCGCTATCGTATGTATGGAGTTAATATTGTTGGAATGATTGAAAAAGCAATAGAATATGAGGAAGGAGAGGAGAAGGATGCCTTGACAAAAACCATTGCTAATCATATGAAGAAGTCATATCTTGCATGGAATAGGGATTCGGTTTCAGACGACCTGATAGCTGAGCAGCTAAAGATTCTTTCAGGTGGCAAACTGCTGATAAAGGATGAAATGAAGCTGAATTCAACTTCTGAGATTTTATCAAGAAACAGAAAAAAGAAACCACCAGTCAACCCAAAGCAATCCAAGTATAAAAAGGGTAACTGGCCTAAAAAAGGAAGACGGTAGGAATAGTAAATATTTTATAGAAAATTTAGCAGCAATAGTGATAAACTATTGCTGCCTTTTTTTTTCAAACCAATTACATTCATATATTCTCTAAGAATTACAGTTAATATTAACATATTGTTCATATTTTTTTTATTTCTTAACCGAGAAATTCCATATAAATAATTTACTTTCGTATGTTGGAAATAGTACTTTTTTTTTGAACATAAACAATTATTATGGCATCATTTGAGATTATTGGAGGGAGTAAACTGCATGGTGAGATTATTCCCCAGGGAGCTAAAAATGAGGCATTACAAATATTATGTGCTGTCTTACTTACTTCTGAGAAGGTTACACTTCACAATGTTCCGAACATCAGGGATGTTAACAAGCTAATATCTTTATTAAAAGACCTTGGTGTTATTGTTGAGAAAATTGGTGAAGGCTCATTCACATTTCAAGCGGATAAAGTAAATCTTGATTATTTGCGAACTGAAGATTTTAAAACCCAGGGAAGTAGTCTGAGAGGTTCTATAATGATTTTAGGGCCATTGCTTTCAAGGTTTAAAAAAGGAGTGATACCACAACCTGGAGGGGATAAGATTGGAAGGAGAAGACTTGATACTCACTTTATAGGAATGAAGAGCCTTGGAGCAGAATTTACATATATCGAAAATGAGAATTTATATTCTATTGAAGCATCTAACCTGAAGGGAGCTTATATGCTTCTTGATGAGGCCTCTGTAACTGGTACAGCAAATATTGTAATGGCTGCTGTACTTGCTAAAGGGAAAACAACGATTTTTAATGCAGCTTGTGAGCCGTACTTGTCACAGCTTTGTAATATGCTTAACAGGATGGGTGCAAAAATAAGTGGAGTAGGCTCTAATCTGTTGACAATAGAAGGTGTTGATAGTCTTGGTGGAACGGAACATACACTGCTTCCTGATATGATTGAAGTGGGGAGTTTTATAGGGATGGCAGCAATGACAAAGTCAGAATTGATAATAAAAAATGTAAACTACAGAGCTCTGGGTATTATTCCGGAAGTGTTCAGACGTCTTGGTATTCAATTATTTCATCAGGGGGATGATATTGTTGTCCCTGCTCAGGAAACATACGAGGTCGAAACGTTTATGGATGGCTCAATTATGACAATTGCAGATGCACCCTGGCCTGGATTTACTCCGGATCTGATAAGCATAGTACTAGTTACCGCAATACAGGCAAAAGGTAGTGCACTTATTCATCAGAAAATGTTTGAGAGCCGCCTGTTTTTTGTTGATAAGTTGATTGATATGGGTGCAAGGATAATTTTATGCGATCCTCACCGGGCTACTGTAATAGGTTTGAATCACGAATATCCTTTAAAAGGGATTAGGATGTCATCACCCGATATTCGTGCTGGAGTTGCGCTACTGATCGCTGCAATGTCAGCTGAAGGGACTAGTATTATTGATAATATTGAACAGATTGATAGAGGTTATCAGAATATTGATGGCAGGTTAAGGGCTTTGGGAGCAAAAATCAGGAGAATAGAGTAGTTAAATATCTTTTTATCGTCATTTAATTGTTTTAATTAATAGCATCCAAAGCAAACAACCATAGAAAGTCCGTATGTATGATAACAAATGACCCACAAAATGTAAATGGTGGAGAGCAATATACAAAATGAAAATAATCAATTATGAACATACTATTAATAGGCTCAGGTGGCCGTGAACATTCGCTAGCCTGGAAAATGGCACAAAGTCCGAAATTGACTAATTTATATACAGCACCTGGTAATGCGGGGACTATGGAATTGGGTGAAAATATTGATATTGACACAAATAACTTTGATGAAGTTAAAAAGTTTGTGCTTGAGCGAAGTATTAACATAGTAGTCGTTGGCCCGGAAGCACCTCTTGTGGCAGGTATTCATGATTTTTTTCTTGCTGATGAAATGCTAAAAGATATATCTGTTATCGGTCCTGAGAAAAATGCTGCAATGCTTGAGGGAAGCAAGGATTTTGCTAAAGAGTTTATGATGAAATACACAATACCAACTGCAGGTTTCAAAACATTTGATGAAATCAACATTAAAGAGGCAGATTCATATCTGGAATCATTAAAGCCACCTTACGTTCTGAAGGCTGACGGACTTGCAGCAGGGAAAGGAGTTTTGATAATTGATTCATTAAATGAAGCTAAGGCCGAGCTTAAAGATATGATTGAAAATAAGCGATTTGGTGAAGCATCAAAAAAAGTTGTAATTGAAGAGTTTCTGGATGGAATAGAACTTTCTGTTTTTGTACTTACTGATGGAGAGACGTATAAGATTCTGCCTTCTGCAAAGGATTATAAACGTATTGGTGAAGGTGATACCGGACCGAATACAGGAGGCATGGGCTCAATATCACCTGTGCCTTTTGCTGACTCAAGCTTTATGGAAAAAGTTGAAAAACGGATTATTAAACCAACCATTATCGGATTGCAGAAAGAGGGTCTAAAGTACAAAGGATTTATCTTTTTCGGACTTATAAAAGTTGGGAATGATCCTTTTGTAATTGAGTATAATGTGCGTATGGGCGATCCTGAGTCTGAGTCTGTAATTCCACGAATAAAATCAGATATGGTAGAGCTTTTTGAAGCTGTTGGGGAAGACAGATTGTCGGAAAAATCAATAGAGTTTAATGATAAATATGTTGCTTCTGTTTTCCTTGTTTCGGGAGGTTATCCGGGTAGCTATGAAAAGGGAAAGGTTATGAGAGGCTTTGATGAGGTTGATGACTGCATCCTGTTTCATGCAGGCACTAAAATTGATGCCAATGGCAAAATAATAACAAATGGTGGCAGGGTGCTATCTGTGACGGCATCGGGTAAAACAATGGAAGATGCTCTCGAGAAAGCTTATGCAAATTCAGAGAAGATTAACTTTGAAGGGAAGTATTATCGAAAAGATTTGGGCAAAGATTTGATTGCTGATTCTTAATTTTTAAAGTCGAAGTATTGATGTTGATTAAGACATTTCAGGAAAGCTACCCGGTTCAATATTTACTATTGATTTTGGTTGGACTTGCAATTTGGGCTGGTGCTTTTATTCATCCATTGGTCAGCACAATGGAAGTGAACAGGTTTCTTACTCCGGGCAGTGCTCTGTTGCAATCCATTACTTTTGGGATTCCCGTTTTAAATACTTTAATTGCATTTGTGATAACTTTTCTTACTGCATTGTTGCTTAATTATGTTATGGTGCAAAACAATGTTGTTGAGAGAAATACTTTGGTTCCGGCTTTGGTATTTATTGTTTTTTATGGCCATTCTGCATCATATCTTAGCTTGCATCCAACTATTATTGCAGGGTTTTTTATGATACTCACACTTAATAATCTATTGAGCCTTTACACGGATGAGCAAGCTTATGAAAAGGTTTTCAATATAGGATTCTTCATTTCTTTGGCTTCATTTTTTTATTTGCCTGCCATCTATCTTTTGGTTTTCGTCTGGTTTTCATTTTTCATTTATAGTCTTTATCAATGGCGCGAATGGCTGATAAGTATTATCGGATTAATTACGCCATATCTTTTTCTGTGGGTTTGGTTTTTCTGGAATGATGAGCTTGATATAGCATTTGAAAATTACCAATCGTTCGTATTATCTTTTTCAGGATTTAATTATTCTTTGCCCATAGGATTTTTAAACTATACTATTGAGATTATTATTGCTTTGTTTTTCCTGTGGGCATTGTTTAAGGTATTGGCAAGGTTAGATGAAAAGCCGATCACAATACGCAAAAGATATTGGGCTATTTTTTGGATGTTTGTAATAACATTCATAAACTTTTTTATTGCAGGTGATTTCTTCAATGCAACGCAGGCTTTTCTTATGATTCCTATGACAATTTTTGTTTCCGTGGCTCTTCTGGAAGTTAATAGGAAGTGGGTTGTTGAACTTATATTTGGGCTATTGGTGGTCTTGATTATTATTAATAACCTGATGACGGCATTTTGACATTAGAAATCATAATATAGAAAATTACAAATTGTAGTGTTTCATCAGGTTGTATATGTTTTTTTCTTTGGGATAGGGAGTGGAAGGGTTGAAGCTCTGGGTAATTATTCATTAATAATAAATGTTAAAGCAATTTTATAACGAATATTTGATTGAAGCCGGATGTGATGAAGCTGGCCGGGGTTGTCTTGCAGGACCTGTATTTGCTGCTGCTGTAATTCTTCCGAAGGATTATAAAAATGAATTGCTAAATGATTCAAAAAAGTTATCTCTAAAAAACAGACTAATACTACGTAAAAATATCCTGGAGAATTCAATTGACTGGGCTGTTGCCACAGTTGATAATGTAGAAATTGATGATATTAATATCCTGAATGCTTCAATATTTGCTATGCAAAAAGCTGTTGAAAAATTAAATAGAGTTCCTCAATTTCTTTTGATTGACGGAAACAGGTTTAAGCCGTTTCGCGATATCCCGTATGAAACTATTATCAAAGGAGACGGGAAATATATGTCTATAGCTTCGGCATCCATTCTTGCAAAAACATTTAGAGATGAGTATATGCTGAATCTTCATATTGAGTATCCTCATTATGGTTGGGATAGAAACAAAGGTTATCCAACAAAGGAGCACAAAGCGGCAATTGCAAAATTTGGAGTTACAGATTACCACCGCAAATCATTCAGATTAAATGAACAATTGAAACTAAATTTTTGATTTGAGTATTTGCTCAAGGTGTTATTAGTCAGTAGTATAGCTGTCCATTTTTAATAAAAATTAAAAATATCTTTAAAAATATTTGGCAATAAAAAAATTGCGTATTATCTTTGCAATAAATTTATTGCTAATGTGAGTGCTATTAGAAAAGCGCATTACGAAATTTTGAACATATGAAAGTAGTTTTAGGATACCCGGCAAGAAAATCACAATTCTATAAGAGAAAGAAAATCAGGGAGGATTTAATTAATAAAATTAACATTGGTTCCAATCTGTTAATATCTGCTCCGCGCAGATTTAGCAAATCATCTATCCTATTGGATTTAATTGATAATCCTGTTGATGATTTTTATGCGGTATTTATTGATTCTGAAGATATTGATGATGGAGATGTTTTCTTTAAGGAACTCTTAAAAGAAATACTAAATACAGATGCTATCGAAGCATATGGAAAATTTAAGCATCAAACAAAAACTTTTTTTAAGGATAGCTTAAACCGTATAAGCGAAATTAATATTGGAGGAGGTGGAATCGACATTAACAGCGGAAAAGAAGAATCCAATTACAATTTGTTTAAAGATTTCATTCGTAAGTATAAGTTTGACAAAAGGATTGTAATTATAATTGATGAGTTTCCGGAAACTATAAAAAAAATACTTGATAAAAGTGGGAAAGAGGCAGCAATGTTTTTTCTCTCCCAAAACAGGTCTGTTAGACAAAACCACATATTAGCAGATAAGGTAAGTTTCATTTATACCGGTTCAATCGGGCTTCAAAGTGTTGCAAACAAATTAAGTTCACCAGAAAAAATAAATGATCTTGAAGAGATTATAATAAAGCCTCTACTTAAGGGTGATGCCCTTGAGCTTGCTCAAATTTTACTAACAGAGAAAGAAATACACCTGCCAGATGACCTAAAAGATTATTTTATAAAAAAGCTTGATCTGTTAATCCCTTTCCATGTTCAACTAATGGTAAAAGAACTTGCAGATATTTGTTTCGAAAAGCCAGTAATCCAAAAGGATGATATTGATAGAGCTTTTGAGGGAATAATTAAAAACGGCAATATTTATTTTCAGTCTTATAAATCAAGGTTAAATGAAAGCTTTGGTAAGGTTGAATTGGAGTTTATCCAGAAGCTATTACTTGAATTGAAAGAAAAGGATAAACTACATTTTGCAGAAATTTCAAATATGGCAACTGAATGTAAAATTGAAAACAGTTTCGAAGCCCTATTGGAAACACTTTTATATGACGGCTATCTAATGGCCGATAACCCAAAGGGACATTATTCTTTCTATTCAATAATTTTGAAATCCTGGTGGAAATAAATCATAAACATATGAAGACAACAGCAATTAATCTCTACAACCCGGCACAAAAAGAAAAGGAAACTCTAATTAACGAATTTGTAATTCGAACAAAAGAGTTCAAAACAATTTTTGAGGATATTCAGAATTCAAAAATGGATATTCCAGAACAAAACTATTTAATTGTTGGGCAACGGGGAATGGGGAAAACAACATTGCTTTGGCGCATTTTATATGCGATTGAAGATAACCCGAAACTTAATAAAAAGTTGATACCGGTAATTTTCGCTGAAGAACAATACAATATTTTCGCCCTTACACAATTTTGGGAAGAGGCTGCCATTTACCTTGGAAATAAGTATTCTGAGTATCATTCTTTAAATGAAAAAATGATTGAGCATGAAGAAAAAGAAAATTACCTGAATGTCAGTTTTGAAATCCTTGAAAAAGCACTTAAAAAGAACAAGCAGCACATTGTTGTCCTTATTGATAATTTTGGCTATTTATTAGATAAGATAAGCGAAAAGGAAGCTCATTTTTTTAGGAAAACATTAATGACCTCTAATGTAATCAGGATAATTGCCACCTCATCGGTGGTGCTTGAACATACTTTTAGGTACGACAAACCATTTTTTGAATTCTTCTATGAAATGCGCCTTGAGCCTTTAGACAGGAAGGCAAGTATTGACCTGCTTAAAGCCCTTGCGGAAGTTCATGATGAAACTGAGGAGATAAATAAGCTAATTATTAATGAACCAAACAGGATTGAGGCTCTGAGGAGAATAACTGGCGGTGTACCGAGGACAATGGCTTTGTTGTTCGAGATATTTATGGACAATAGCAAAGGCAGTTCATTTGAGTATTTGCAGGAACTCACCGACAAGGTTACGGCCCTTTATAAACACCGGATGGATGGCCTTAAACCACAGCAGCAACAAATCCTTGACGCCCTTGCCAGGGCATGGGAACCTATCGGGACACAAGAGATTTTACAAAAGAGCAAACTTTACCGCAAAAATATACAAAGCAACCAGATATCTGCCCAACTGAAACAATTGAGCGACAACCAACTCATCGAAGTTGTCCACCTGACTGGAAAGAAAAAAGCTTATCGTATCCGTGAACGTTTCTTTAATATCTGGTACCTTATGCGCTATGACCGAAAAAACAGCAAAGAACAAATACTGTTTCTTATCCGGTTTTTTGAAGAATGGTGCAATGTACCCGACCTGATAAATATGTCGAAAGAAATGCAGATAAGTTTTGAAAATGAAAAATGTGGATTTTCTTCGCAAGCTGCTTATTATAAAAGCCTTGCCTTGCTTGAAACTGCAAATTTACCGACAGAAGAAAAAAATCTACTAAAAGAAAGTACCGTTGCTTATCTGACAAAGTCTGGTAAGCCTGATTTGGTAAAGCAGTTTATCAAACAAACTACCAATGAAGCTGAAGAAATATTTAACAAAGCTATAAAGGCGCATTTGGATAAAAATTATTCGGAAGCAGAAAATTATTACTTAGAAGCTAGCAAAAAAGGAAATGTCACTGCAAGTTTCAATTTAGCGGTTCTTTACAAAAAACAGGGCAAAACAGAAAAAGCAGAAAAGTGTTACATTCAAGCTATTGAAAACGGTATTGCCAAAGCAAGTAATAACTTGGCATTGCTTTATTTAGAAAACAACAAATTTCATAGAGCATTAAAAATATTCAAAGAGGGGGCAAACGTTTTAAAAGGGGAAGATGCTATGTTATTTCAGCGGTTAATTATTGCTTTTATAGCATATAAACAATACGAAAGCATTTATCAAATTTTCTGTGAGTTTAACCTAAAAGAAGAACTTTTACCTTTGTATTATGCCCTGATGTATTTTATGCAGGATAAATTCCCAAATGAATATTTAAAAACCAATCCTGAGATTAAGGAAACAGTGGATGAAATTATTGAAGTTATCAAAAAGGAACAAACAAGAATTTTCGGATAGTTAATAGAAGTGATAAGCATCCAGGTTTGCCTTAATAATAATCCTTTACACTTCTTACTTCCCAAACCCGTTGGGTCGATGAAAGCCTGTGGGTGGAGACCCCGCGGGTTGAAACAATAAACCCAGAAGGCTTTTTTGTTTGC
Source organism: Chlorobiota bacterium (assembly GCA_030592565.1). GTDB lineage: Bacteria > Bacteroidota > Bacteroidia > Bacteroidales > JAADJA01 > JAADJA01. The sequence goes on along the minus strand of JAUVIX010000067.1, from coordinate 4,372 downwards.
AATTCATCCGATGACTCAAAGTCATCGGATGAATTAGTTACAGCTATACCATCTCCTTAATATAATTCACAAGCCCGTGGGCTTTAAAAATATTCATTAGTTTTTCGGGAAGAGGTGCAAACGGAAATTCCTTTTTTCCAATACTTACAATTCCATTTTCAAGATCAACAACTACATCATCACCTTGTTTGTAAGCATCCACAGCTTCAGGGAGAAGAATGATAGGAAGCCCCTGATTAACCGATGAACGGTAGAAAATGCGGTTTACAGATTTACAAATTACCGCTTTAACACCAGCAAAAGATAATCCTACAGCAGGGTGTTCTCGTGAACTTCCACATCCAAAGTTAGCTCCTGCAATAATGATGTCATCTTTGCCAACTCTGTCATTGAAGCTCTCATCAAAACCTTTGAACAGGTGTGGCATAATTTTTTCCGGTTCGGAACTTAACACCGAGTAGGTGAGGTTTCCGGCAAACATCTGATCAGTATTCAGATTATCGGCATCGGCATAATTCCACACACCTTTTGAGTATCTGTCCTCGTCGGAAGGTATCTCTACAGTGTTTGTCTCTTCAATTTTATAAGGGAAACTATCATTGGCTTTTATTCCTCTGGGGTCTGTGATCTCGCCTTTCAGAGCCGACAATGCAACAGCAGTAGGAGATGCAAGATAGATGCTGGCATTTTTGTTGCCCATACGCCCTTTAAAATTCCGGTTTGCTGTTGAAATAACAGTATATCCGTCAGCAGGTATTCCCTGGCCTGTTCCGAGACAAGGCCCACAGGAACTGGAGAGAACATTGGCGCCTGCTTCTAACAAGATTTTAATTACCCCATTATCCATAGCATCAAGATAAATTTGTTGGGAAGCCGGGACAATTATCATCTGGACATCGGGATGCACTTTTTTGCCTTTTAGTACTTCAGCAGCCTGCTCAAGGTCTTCCAACCTTCCATTTGTGCAGGTTCCAACCATAGCCTCCTGAATCTTTATTCCCTGAACTTCGGATAATGCTTTGACATTGTCAACATGATGAGGAACGGCAACCACAGGAAACAGTTCATCAAGGTTTATTTCAATTTTCCTGGTATATTTTGCATCATTATCAGCCCATATACCTTCGGTTTTTTCACCTAGATATTCGTCGAGCATTTCGTCGGGCGGGAAAACGGCATTTTTTGCACCCATCTCTGAAGCAAGGTTTGCAATTGTCATTCTTTGTGAGATATTTAATGTGTTAACTCCTTCACCATGATACTCGATTGACATATAATCAGCCCCGCTTGAGCCAATCATCCCAATAATCCATAGCGAAAGGTCTTTGGCGTAAACACCTTTTGGTAGTTTGCCGTGCAATGTTATCTTTATTGATTCAGGAACTCTGAACCAGGTTTCTCCCTGTCTCCATAAGCCGGCTGCTTCAGTTCTGTCAATCCCGGCAGCGAAGGCATTGAATGCACCTGCTGTACAAGTATGGCTGTCGCTACCAACAATCACCATACCGGGTTTTGCATAATCAGCCATTATCTGATGGCAGATTCCTTTTCCAGCATCGTGAAACTTGGTGATACCCTGTGCTTTAACAAGATCTCTGATTGATTGATACTGATTTGCTAATTTGGCACTGGTAGGTGGTGCGTTATGGTCAAGAACAATTAGTAGCTGTTCGGGATATGTAACCTTTTCGCCCCCCATTTTTTTGAATGTGTTGAATATGCTTGCCGTGTTGTCGTGTGTTAATATTATATCCGGTTTTTTAAAAACAATACTACCAGCTGGTGCATCGAATATCTTTTCAACAAATGTTTTCCTCATGGTGCAGTTATGTTTAGTAATTGATTATTCAATTTGTTTGTGAGGGACAAAAGTAAGTGAAATAATTATTAGAAAATGTTACTTTTGCAACCCATACTAAAAATTATATTGTAATGATAGATGAAATTAAACAAGAAGCACGAATACGTGAAGCTATTAAAGAGAAAAACTGGAATGAGATAAAGACAAATGATTCCTGGGCAGTATTTAAAATGATGTCGGAACTAGTTGACGGGTTTGAGACACTCTCCAGAATCGGGCCTTGTGTTTCAATCTTTGGGTCTGCGCGTTGCAAACCGAATACTGAGCATTATAGGCTTGCAGAAGAAATTGCTTACCTGATAACAAAAAAGGGGTTTGGAATAATCACCGGAGGAGGCCCAGGAGTTATGGAAGCTGCTAATAAGGGAGCTCATTTTGCCGGTGGGAAATCGGTAGGTTTAAATATTGACCTTCCTTTTGAGCAAAAGGCAAATCCGTTCATAGACACTGATAAATTTATGAACTTCAACTACTTTTTTGTCCGCAAAGTTATGTTTATGAAATATTCTCAGGGTTATATAATAATCCCGGGAGGTTTCGGAACTTTGGATGAGCTTTTTGAAGCTATTACCCTTATCCAGACTCATAAGCTGGTAAGTTTTCCGATTGTGCTTGTTTCAAAAAAATACTGGGGCGGTCTTATCGAGTGGATAAAGGAAAGAATGTTGGAAGAAGGAAAGATATCTCCTGACGATATGAATATCTTTAGTTTGGTAGATACTGCTGAAGAAGCTGTGCAGGTGATTGAAGATTTCTATAATAAATATGCCATAAAACCAAACTTTTAGAAATTTGGTTTTATGAATATTCAATGCAACCTATTTGCAACTACAAACGTCAATTTATTGCAACTGAACGCACAGAGGAAATAATTGATAAATAAAATCAATACATAAAATAATAAATTTAAAAAATTGACAAATGAGAAAGATTAGTTTCAATCTGGTGCTGGCAATGCTGGTGCTTTTTTCATTAGGTGCTGTAGCACAGAATGATACTACTAAAAAAGAGGGTTATGAGTTTACAATAGTAAAGGAATTACCTGTTACTTCGGTTAAAAATCAGTATCGTTCGGGTACCTGCTGGAGTTACTCATCACTCTCTTTTCTTGAGGCAGAATTGCTGAGAATGGGAAAAGGGGAGTATGACCTTTCCGAGATGTTCATTGTGTGGAATACCTACAAGGATAAGGCTGAAAAGTATGTCCGATTTCATGGAAATATTAATTTTGGTGGCGGTGGCGCTTTCCACGATGTACTCTATGTTATGGATACTTATGGAATGGTTCCTGAAGAAGTTTATTCAAGCAATGTGATTGATGAAAAAGGCCCGGTTCATGGTGAACTGGATGGTGTTACGAAAGCATATGTTGACCAGATCGTAAAAAATAAAAACAGAAAACTAAACCCTGTATGGTTACAAGGCTTTGAAGGAATACTGGACGCTTACCTTGGAGCTTATCCTGAGACATTTGTTTATAATGGTACAGAATATACTCCCAAATCATTTGCTCAGGAGCTGGGACTTAACTCAAAGGATTATGTTGAGATTGGTGCATATATGCACCACCCTTATTATGAGGAATTTATACTTGAAGTTCCTGATAACTGGATGATGGACAGGATTTATAATGTTCAGCTTGATGAAATGATGGAAGTTATTGATAACTCTATTGAAAATGGTTACACTGTTGCCTGGGGTGCTGATGTGAGCGAAAAAGGGTTTTCCTGGAAAAAGGGAGTTGCCATTGTTCCTGATGAGGAACTTACTGACCTTACTGGAACTGAAAAGGAGAAGTGGGAAAAGCTAACACCTAAGGAGCGCAAAGCTTCCATTTATAAGTTTGACGGGCCTGTAAAAGAAAAAAATATCACCCCCGAGTTGCGGCAGGAAGGCTTCGATGCCTATGAAACTACTGATGATCATGGAATGCTAATTACCGGTATAGCTAAAGATCAGGATGGAAATAAATATTATAAGGTTAAAAATTCGTGGGGAACAGAAAGCCACATTAATGATGGATATTTTTACGCCTCAGAGGCTTTTGTTCGATTGAAAACAATTGATATTATGATTCACAAAGATGCTGTGCCCAAGAGTCTTAATAAGAAGCTGGGATTATAGCAATTAATGATGTAATTTGATAAAAGGGCATATTCTCTGGAAATATGTCCTTTTTTTATTTTATTTATAACTATTATGGATATCTTTCGTTAAAAGTTAAGAATGTATTTTAAGGTTTTCAATGTTTAAGAGAAAGACATTTCTATACTCGTTATATTTACTCATAAGCTTATCAGTTTTTGCTGGCCAGCAGGATGATGCCCGTCGTTCTGTGAAGTTAATGAAAATTGACAGCCTGGAGAACCTTATTTACAACTCCCTTGGCAGCAATCTTACATCAGTAGATAAAATTGAAATTTGTGATTCTATATCACGTTTGTATCTTAATATTTCCAATGACAAAAGTGTTGAATACGCAGTGAGAGCATTAAAAATGGCAGAGAAATT
>JAUVIX010000036.1 GCA_030592565.1 Chlorobiota bacterium | reverse complement strand
TTATCAATGTTATCCATAACCGGAACTGTGCGTTGGCAAGCCCAGGAAATTACAGGATACAAAAGTTCACCGGTTTTTAACACGGGAGCACTGTCAACACCAAAAGTTGTAATTGTAACTGCAACTATGTTTTTCACTAAAGGATTATTGATCACTTCTATTGTCGCTTTAATCAGCTTGCCCCATATTTCTTCCACATCCCATATTAATCCACCCTGAAAAAATGGATCAGGATGAGTTTTGTTAGGATAAAATCTCTGTGCAATGATATTTCCGGTTTCATCAACTGCAACAGCTCTGACATTTGTGGCTCCCACATCAAGAATAATAGCTGTATTGTTTTGACTCATAACGATCTATTGTTTAAATACGAGAGCTTCTTCCTTCATTCGTTTGCTTAGCTCCGGGAGTACTTCTGCCGTCGCTGACATATTTATTCATAATATTTGTCAGCCTCTTCACTATTTCCGGATTTCGTTCAGCAAGATTAATAACTTCTGCACTATCAGCAAGTACATCATATAGCTGAACCGGATACAAGTTTTGCTCTCTTGCCTCTTTTGGTGTGGGATGGCTCCATCCTCCCGAGCCCGGGCAAAAGTTCAATTTCCACTTTCCCTGCCTTATGGAAAACGACCCGTTTATTGAATGATGCACGGTCGCTTCCCTAACAGGCTCTTCAACTGTTTCTGACAATAAGACCGGAAGAAGGTTAAAGCTATCTTCGGCAGCATCATCGGGCAAAGAATCGTTGGTAATAGCCGCACAGGTTGCTATTAAATCCGTAAGACAAATGGTATTATGATAACCTGATCCCGGATTTATCTTTCGTGGCCATTTTACAATAAAGGGAATCCGGTGACCGCCTTCAAAAATATCGGCTTTCTCTCCTCTGAAAACATACGACGGATGGTGCTCCAGACTGTCAAGCTCCCTAAAATCAGCCATTGGAGAGCAGCCGTTATCACTTGTAAAAATGATAATTGTATTTTCTGCCAATCCTGCCAGGTTAACAGCATTTTCTACCTGTTTTACAACATCATCAACCATCAATACAAAATCGCCGTATTCGTTCGTATGACTTTTCCCAACAAACTCTTTAGACGGCAATATAGGTGTATGTGGTGCCGTTAATGCAAAGTACAGGAAAAATGGGTTCTCTTTATTCGCTTGATTAAGGATATAATCAACAGCCTTTTCAGTCAGTGTCGGCAGAACCTCCTCCATTTTAAAGTCCGGTGCAATGGGACCTTTACGCCAATATTCCTTACCAAAATTAGCTTTGATAGTATCGGAAGGCAATTTTGTAACCCTGTCGTTTTCAATATAAACATAAGGTGGGATATCAAGAGAGGCGGTTATTCCGAAAAAATAATCAAATCCTATTGCATTCGGGCCGCTTTTAACCGGGCCGGAGAAGTCGGGTGTTCCCGCTGTGTCAATTGTCCAGTCAAGCCCCAAATGCCACTTACCAATGCAGGCCGTATTGTAACCCTGTCTTTTAAGAATTTTTGGAACTGTCAGACGACCTGTATCAATCAAAGGTTTATCGTAACTCCAGAGCACACCGTTTTTTAGGCGACTTCGCCAGGCATACCGGCCCGTAAGAATGCCATACCGCGTCGGACTGCAAACAGCCGAATTGCTGTGAGCATCAGTAAAAACCATTCCCTCCTCAGCAAGTCTATCAATTGCGGGTGTTCGTATCTTAGAATCGCTGTTTAACGCAGAAACATCTCCGTAACCAAGATCATCAGCAAGGATGTAAATTATATTCGGATTTTGTTTTTTTTCAACTTTGCAGGAATAGCTTATTAATGTCAAACAAAAAATAAGTATTAAAGTGTTAATCAGTTTGTTCATTTTCATTGTTTCTGTTTAAAAGCTTTTTTGCACTTAGAGATGTAACTACCTTTTTTCCTGTTTTCTCTTCAATTTCTTTTCTGGTATTACCTGCAATTGTACCACCTTGTTTTGCGATTTTTCGATTTTGTTCAAATGTTTTCGGTTTTTTTTCTTTCGAAATTTCCGTTGTTGTAGCTTCTGACAGCATATTCAAAACTAATTCAAGATTAGTCATATTATCCCGCAGGTTTTCCTTTTTTAGATTTTTATATTTCTTATACTCTTTGACAGAAAACCCTGACCAAGCCTTAGTGATATCATTTGTAAGTATTGCGTATCCCAACCCTTTTTTCACGCCTCTATTATCCCATTCATCTGTGAGTTCTTTTCTAACTTCAATACTTTTCAGTCGTTGGTTAATCCATTTAGGCGAATAACCCAATTTGCTATATGTTTCCATAGCCCTGTCAAAAGCAAGTTCGGGATCTTCAATTTCATCAATTCGTTCTCTGCCGACTTTTGCTAACCAGACTTTAAATGGTTCAGCTTTTTTTGATGGTACGGATTGTATTAGCCTAAAAAGTTGTTCTGTGTCAGCTACATCTGTCATCCTCATTTTCCCATCAGCCGCAGGCATTTTCAAACGGTGACGAATTGTCACCGTTTGATTTCCTTCCTTTGTCAGCCGCTCTCTTAGCTTATTCCAATATTTTCGTGCTTTCTGAAAATCACTTTGATCAGTCAAAACTGCTACAACATCTACAACAGAAAAATACCATTTTTCCTGCTCATCATCCCAGTGTGTTCGAATCTTTTTACTTTCAAAAAGTTTTATTGCTGTTTTCTTTTCCATTGTGATACGAAATTAGATTTATTATTCAATGATTATGAATATACACAAAAATAGCAGTTTTATCCGTTTATTCCTTTGCTAATATTTCATTTTTTCAACAAACCCTTATTTATATAATGCCCCGTAATTAGCACAAGCCCTGTAATCAGCACCTTCATTATCCATTCCATACATATTCCATGCGCTCGGTCTGTATATTTTATTATCATCAATATTATGCATATTTACAGGAATCCGCAGCATTGAAGCCAGGGTTATGAAATCTGCCCCAATATGCCCGTAACTGCTGGCACAATGATTTGCTCCCCAGTTTGCCATTACCGAATAGACATCCTTAAAAGCTCCCTTTCCGGTAAGTCGTGGGGCGAACCAGGTTGTTGGCCAGCTCGGATTGGTTCTTTGGGTTAACACCTCATTTACTTTATCAGGCAAATCAACGGTATAACCTTCTGCCAGTTGCAAAACAGGGCCTATTCCTTTCACAATATTGATTCGGGAAATGGTTATTGACATTCCTCCTTTGGTAAGGAATTCAGAGGAGAAGCCTCCTCCATGGAAATATTCTCTAATTGCAGGACACCAATTGGTTGCACTAAGGCAGTCTTCCACTTCAGTATCGGTAATTTCCCAGAACGGTTTTACAGCAGGCTCCCTATCAATACTTTGTTGTCCGGAAAAATCCAAAGCCGATGCTCCGGAGTTAATCAAATGAATGAGCCCGTTTCCAGCTCTCCCTTCCAAATTATAATCACAAGCATTTTTGATTGCTTCCGGACTCCAGTAAGTTCGAATATCCGAAAACATCTGGGCTGTATTAGTGAGTAGATATCCGAATAACATAACCACTCCGTTCAGCGAATCGTTTTCTGTAGCTACGAGATAGGGTGCTCTTTTCCCGCTCCAATCGAATGATGAATTGAGAATAGCCTCAAGAAAATCGCCATTAGGCTGAAAGTCCGTCCACTGCCTCTGTCCCTGAAAACCAGCCAGAATTGCATTGTGCCCAAGACCTTCTTCTTGATAACCCATTTCTGTTAATCGGGAATTCCCAACCATCAAATCACGTGCAATCAAAGCCATCTTAACAACCTTCGCCCATTCAGTATCTTTCTGTTCTCTTGTTTTAGGTGTCTTATTATAATCAACGCCCTCTTTACAATTGGTTTTAACCCAAATCAAAGCTCTCTCATACTCCTCTTTATCATATATTCCCAACTCCATTCTTCTCAAGAACTCAGTCATATCAATATATTCATTCCTCATTCCGAGATACTCCTGAAAGAAATCCTCATTAACAATTGAACCGGCAATTCCCATTGACACGGCTCCCATTGAAAGGTATGATTTTCCTTTCATAATTGACACAGCGAGACCTGCATTTACAAATCGCAGGATTTTCTCTTTAACGTCATCGGGTATTGAAGTATCGTCAGCATCCTGTACATTTTTACCGTAGATGCCGAATGCGGGAAGACCTTTTTGATTGTGGCCTGCCAAAGCTGCTGCAAGATAAACTGCTCCCGGCCTTTCTGTTCCGTTAAATCCCCAGACAGCTTTCGGAATTTGCGGATCCATATCAATGGTTTCGCTTCCGTAACACCAACAGGGTGTAACCGTTAATGACACGCCAACATTTTCATTTTTAAACTTTTTGGCACAGGCAGCAGCTTCTGCTACACCTCCGATTGTTGAGTCAGCAATAATACACTCAACATTTCTCCCATCGGGATATTCAACATTATTACTGATTAATTCGGCAGCAGAACGGGCCATTGCCATCACCTGCTCCTCCAGAAATTCTCTGACTCCTCCCTCGCGCCCGTCAATAGTGGGACGGATACCTATTTTTGGATAATTCATTTACTTGATTAATTTTCATTATTGAATACGTACTGTAAACTTTACAGACTACCAGTTTGAAAACCCTTTTTCTTTTGAATAATCTCTTTTTAAAGGTTTCCCTATTAAAAGTATCTTATACCTGATATCTGCCGATTGCTCAACTCCGGTGATAACGCCGAGGGCATCTTCCAAAGTCGTACCTTTTGCAAAAACTCCATGACTACGAACTATCGCTGCCGAATAGTTTTTAAGTGCTGGTGCTATTTTCTCCGCAACTTCATAGGATCCAACAGGAACATCACACTCCACAATAGGGATTTTTTTATACAAAAGCATACCTTCAGCATCAATACAGGTAATCTCATCTTCGATCATCGAAAGTGCCGTACTACAAGGGCTGTGAGTATGTAAAATAGCCATGGCATCAGTTTCCTTATAGATATTTCGATGCACATTTGCCTCTGTACTGGCAATCAATCCGCTGTGGGCATCCTCATCTTTCAGATCAATAACGACCAAATCCTCAGGCTGAAGCCAACCCAGCATTGCAGATCGCCTGGTAATAATTATTTTCCCGCCACTCAACATTGACATGTTTCCCGAATGACTGCTTATTAAACCTCTGTTACTCACATCTTTGCCAACAAGGTCAAAGCTCCTGAATGTTTCTTCATCTATTATCATATGTTTATTGTTTTCCAACTATCTCTGTATTAATAAATTCCGTTTTGACAGGATTTTCGGCTACGCCATCGAACTCCGATAGCTATCGGAGCGCCAAAACTAATTTTTCTATTCCATGTATTCCCCGACCTAAAGGTCGGGGAGGTCGGGGCTACTAACATTTTGCCCCGATGGGGCCAAATAATAATCCAGAAGTCCCAGATCTTTTAATTTCTCTTTAGTTGGAACACCATTTTCGTCCCAACCACGAACAGCATAATAATCTTTGAGCATTTCTTTTACGGGAACAACTTTGTCCTTTGACAAACCATCCTCAAATGGAGTTTCGAGAAAACGCTTTGGCAATGTATCCTGCTCATTATCAATACCCGCTTCAAGGTTAAACACTCTTTCAAGATTATATATCCGCTCACCAATTTTCAATAATTCGGTTGTATTAAAATCATATCCGGTAATTACAGTAGCAAAACGCGAATGAAAGTCGAAGCCCAAAGCATAACCCGAAAATTTACAATTAACCAGGCTATCTTCAATAGCACTCTGATTCTGTTTTAACACCAACAGATCAGCTTTACCACCAATAGTAAAGCGGGGAATCCGTTTTGGAGCACTGAACAATTCCATAGCTGCAAGATATCCGGTCAAATGGCATCCTCCCCTGTTGCTTGTGGCGTATCCCAAAGCATGTCCCATAGCACCCCGTGGATCGTATGCCGGGATCTCAAGCCCTTTAACATGAATGGCCGTCTCTGCATCACCATATTTCTCGGCCAGACGCTTTGAACCTTCTGCCAGATCATCGCCAATTCCATCTCTAAAAGCAGTTTTTTTTACCAAATCGGCAAGAATATCTTCATTACCAAATTTAACTTCGTTATATGGAAACAAACCCTTTTCCTGCAATTCCATAGCACAGGAAATTGTAACACCCATAGAGATGGTATCAATTCCAAGCTTGTTGCAATAATAATTTGCCTGAGTTACCTTTTTCAGATTAAAAACTTCAACATTTGCACCCAAAGCCCAGACCGATTCATATTCAGGGCCCTTTCCTTTCATATCACCTGCTTTTGTGAGCCTTCCACAACGGATAGTACATCCATAGCACGCCTCTGTCTTTTCCAGTATCTCTTTCCTGATTGCTTCACCACCCAGCTTTGGTGCTTTTTCGTGCTGACCATATTTAAAATTTCTGATAGGCAGCATTCACAAGCTGTTTGTAACATGCAGAACACCGGCAGTACCAAACAACGGAAGTGCCGCACGTGTTACTGGCAAAGCTTTTATCTTATCAAGAGCCTGCTTTGCATATGATTTCAGCAATTCGGGATTGTGAACAACTGTTTTTTGTTTCCCGTTTTTCACTACAAATGCCTTCAGGTTTTTCGCCCCGAATACAGCACCTACCCCTCCCCGGCCAAAAGCTCTGGCAGCATCATTCATTATTGCTGAGATAAGAACCTGATTTTCGCCGGCAGGACCAATTTCCAGGGTTTTCGCCCTATTACCTTCAATCTCAAGCAGCTTATTGTGAGTCTCTTCGGTATCCAATCCCCATAATTCCGTGGCATCTTTTATCTCAATCTTCTTATCTCCATCAAGTAATAAATAACTCGGTTTATCCGATTTCCCTTCTATTATTATTCCGTCAATACCACATTTTTTCATATTAAAACCAAAAACTCCACCGGTGTTTGAATAGAATATGGTTCCTGTTAAAGGTGATTTTGTCACAAGCGACATTCTTCCGCTTGTCGAGACTGAAGTTCCGGTTACGGGGCCAATTGTCAATACCAGCACATTATCAGGGCTGAACGGGTCTGTGTCAGGTTTAACCCTGTCAGTAAATAGCTTTACTCCAAGACCTCTTCCCCCAAGAAATTTCTCATATATCTCATCATCAAGATTTATGGTTTTAACTTCTCTTTTAGTCAAATTAATCGAATAAATTTTCTTAAAAACTCCCTTCATTATCTATATTTTTCAAATAAAAAATGTATTAATATCCTCCTTTGATTTTTCAAACTCATCCCTGTCAAAACAAAACAACAAGGCCGGTTTATGGGCAACTCCCTGTTGCTTTTCATTTAAAGGTTTAATATAACTCGCTTTAGATATCTTTTTTCTAAAATTTCTCTTATCCAGCTTACTACCCATAACAGCCTCGTACAGAGATTGCAACTGCGCCAATGTAAACTTTGGGGGAAGCAATTCAAGTCCGTTAACATCTTTAAGCAACACATCCTTTCTCAAGGCAGCCAATGCATATTTCAAAATTAATGAATGGTCAAAAGCCATATTTTCAGCTCTGTCAGGGGTTATCCATTTTAGCTTATCCCTGATTCTGCTTTGTTCCGGATTTTGTTTATCAATACGAATAAGTGCATAGTAGGCAATAGTTACAACCCTGTCAATTTTAACACCATAGTGTCGTTCTGCCCATTTTTTTTCTTCATCAAACTTAATTCTGTCAGGGTTTCCAAAAGCGTGAAACTGCTTCAGGCAAACATTCTTCAAACCGGTTAATTCATATAATACCTTTTGTGCGGAGTCATCCAAATCATCCTCCATTGGTACGATACTTCCCGGAAATTTTAAATTTACATTTCCGGTTTTTCTATCAAATATTTCTCTTTCATAAACCAAAACATTCAATTGTTGCGTGTCGGAGTCAAAGCCAAACACAACACAATCAACTGATAAATATGGAATTAACTGATTCATTACTTAGTGTATTTAAAACACTAACAAAAGTAGTATATAAATTGAATAAGTCAACGGAAAAGTTAATCTTTTTATGAGCCGGATAAAAGCTCAGAGTATTTCTTGGTTGCGTTTCATAGCAGACATCATTATAGCTTTTTGAGCTTTGAAATTTCTGTTTTGATATTTATTTGAAATTTGAGTTTTATTATTTGTGATTTTCATTGTTAGGACTGTCATTTTAACACACCCCTTTCCATCACGCAAGGCCATCGCACTCCCCTCTCGGCTTTCCCACCTGCCGGCCCACAGAGGGGAATAGTGAGAGCAAACCGTTGTCATTCCGCTCCATTACCCTCATTAACAAAGAAGTACCTGATGCGGCAAACATTTCCATTGCTGTTGGGATTTTTATCATCCGTAAGCCGGATTTGTAATGTATGTTCTTTGGCTGGAAGTCCATAGGCAAGGGTATAGTACCACGGAAGGTGGTAACGGGTACTGTGTTTTGTAAAGAGGTCTTGCTTTTTCCAATAGCCATTGTCTATTTTATATTCAACAATTCCGGCATCAGGACCGGCAGCCACTGCAATACCGACTGCATTCCCTGTAAATTTGAATTTTAATGCTTTGCAGGGATACTCTCCTATCAACATCGGAACTTTCACATAGTCATTACGCGTCCAGGCTGAATCTTCAGGAATCCAGTTTTCATCTCTATTCCAACCCTTCACAAGTTTCACTTCAACTGCCGGAATCAATATGCCATTATCGTAACAATCATCATCAATTTTGGAAGGCATCGAATAATCGGTACTTTTATCATCCTCAGCGACAAATCCACTCCAGACATTATTCAAAAAAGTTATCATCGAATAGGCATAAACACCCTGACCAAAAGGTGACGGATGTAGATTTTTAAAGTCATCTTCCCATGTAAACTCTCCCCCATCAATTCTGGCAGTAACCTCTTTTGCCAGATTTAGAGACAGAATACCATAATATCCGGCCACTGTATCGTGATTTTTAATAACCTGGGGCACATCACCCTTCCTAATAAGTTTCCATCTTTTGCGGATCAACAAAATAGATAAAAACAATATCTGTCGAAGTAAATTAATATTCGGGATAAATTTATACATTTTTTATGTAGTTTTACCGTTGATATTATTCTGAATAATAATTTATTATAAAATGTGGATATGATTTTAATGATACTTATGGCACTGGCAGCAGCTTTTGGGCTATTCTGGACAATTAAGACGAAAAAGACATTTCCGGCAATTATTACAATTGGAATGATTGTAAGTATTGTATTGGTTTTATTGCCAAACGAAACAATACATATACCTGGATTCTATGTTTATATGGCATTTGTGGCTCTTGCTTTTATTTACGGATTGACAGTAAAAGAAAAAAAGACAGGAGACAGGATAACAATATGCCTTATGTCGGCTTCAATATTCGCTTACTGGTTATGGACTCTAAACCATTGGCACGGAAATACTGTTCTGTTGGCAATTTTTACGCTTCTAATTGCAATTGTAAGCTTATTCAACAAACCAAAACTGAAAAACGAATTAGGTTTTCTAACAATACTGGCCGTTGATGCAATTGCTATAATCATTGAGAGCTGGTGGAAGGCAAACTAATCATTAATTTGAATAAGTAGATTTAAAATCTGGAAAATATCCAGCAACCCAACACACTGAATAAAATATGCATTCCTCTTATTATAAAATCTGCACCTTCCGGGTAATAACGCCGCTATCAGTTTTAATAACTACAAAATAAATCCCTGCTTTCAAGACTGAGGTATTGATAGTTAATGAATTTACATCCTTATCCTGTTGATATACTTTTGCTCCTACAATATCCAAAAGTGTAACAGAATGTATTATCTCTTCCGAATTAATATTTAAAATATCATTTGCAGGATTTGGGAATATTTTTATCTGGTTCACAGAGTTCATATCAACTCCTGTAACATGAATAACCGTGATAAAATCATTTTTTGTTTTTGTGTCTGAGCCATAATCATTTGTCACAGTAAGAGCCACATCATAAACCCCTGGAGTATTGTATGTTATTTCAGGATTTTGCTCATCAGATGTTTCAGGAGTTCCACCCTCAAATGTCCAGGACCAGGTTGTGGGGTTATTTTCAGAAAGATCGGTAAATTGCACACTATTTCCTTCATCTACCTGTGTCGGGTTTGCCGAGAAATCAGCAGCAGGAGGCAGATCGCCACCCTCACAGGTTATATTTGCAACCCATCCCGGCTCATTAACCGCGTAGTCAGAATGGAACTGGAATGTCAGCGCACCCTGATCGTTTGTTGCAACGACAGTTCCCGGAGAATTAGTTCCGCAGTAGATACCAATTTGAGCAGATTGATTATTTGGTCCATCGAAAATCTTCAGCCAGTCATATTCGCAGTTTGACTGATTTTCAACACTAAAGGACAAGAACTCTGCTTTAACCATACTGCCATTATTGCCAGGTAAAAAAGTCATTATAAAATCCTCATCATCACTATAATTAACACTTTGTCCTCCTGAATCATAAAAAACTCCTTCGCAGGTAGTGACCGTACCATCCTGCATAAAATATTCCGTACTGACTGTTATATAATCTTCTTTTGTGATTGTCTCTGAATCTGTTCCGTCCGAAATCGTTAGGGTAACATCATACGTACCGTTTGTATTATATACTATTCCCGTCGGGTTCTGTTCATCAGATGTTGGAGGAGTTCCTCCTTCAAAAGTCCACTCCCAGCTTGTGACATTTCCATAAGAGATATCGGTAAAATCAACACTGCCCCCGGAAGATACTGTGGTAATGCTTGCTGAAAAATCAGGAATTAGGTTACCCTGCTCAAGTTCAATATCAACCCAGGTAATTTCCCTGTTCTGAACCTGAATATTTTCGATGGTTTGAGAATAATAACCAAAGGCTGAATAGGTAACATCATAAGTTCCTTCAAATACAGGCCTGTAATAATCACCTGTTGAAGGAAGTGAATAAAGCCAGGAGCTATCGGCTTCATGATTTTCGATATAGATCTCAGCATAAACAGGGTCACCGGTCGCAGCATCTGTTATTGTGCCTCTTATCCCAAACAGTGTTTGTTCCATATAATCAAGAAATGAACGATACTGATAATCCCAGAAATCGGGAAGCTGAGATGCGGGGACCAATTTTTCATTTGACAATTCAATTGTTACCTCGCGACACTGATGAAAGTAATTCATATAATCCTGACGCCCACCGCTAATTGAATACCAGGCATAACCGTTTGTAATTCCGTTATTCAGGTCGGTAAAATATCCCGAAGGCGAATAAACCTGTACAGAATCTGCCCACTCGCGACCGGTATATTGCCACCATTCATCGTCAGCCGCAAGTGTCGCCCAGGTATCCCACGGGTAATTAAAAACTTCGGCTCCACCGTGGAAGTTTGCAGATAAAACAAAATGATGACTCTCAGCAAATGCCATAAAAGCAACAGTTTCAGGCTGCCATTCATTCCCGTCAGGATGAGGGCCATCCTCGGGGTCAGGATAATTTCTATTTAAATCAATATTGTTACCATTCTCCCTCTGAGCTCCATAAACAGAGCTATTGCCACCAAGATAAGTCCCATCAGGATTTGCAAGAGGATTAATGTAGATATCAAGATTATTAACCAGATTATCAACCTGAGGATCTGTACCATAATTAGACAAGAGGTAATCAATTAAACGAAGCATAAGAACATATCCGGCAGTTTCATCACCATGCATTGTGGCAGTATATAGAAACTGAGCTTCACCCTCGTCCTGCCCAATATTATCCGAAATTCTGGCAACAAGCAGCTCGCGACCATTAAGGGTTTGTCCGATACTATACACCTGACAAAGATTGGGATAATTCGTTTGAAACTGGTTCATCATATCAATATAAGCTTCATAGGTTGGATAAAAATCCCAATCCAGAACACCTTTAATATCAATAACACTTTTCATTTTGGGGTTGATAAGAAAACCCGGAGCAGGAAGTACGGTATAATCTATTCCGTAGTTCAAAAAATCATTAAACTCCTTTTTATTGGCATAAGCAAAAACCTCATCTTTTTTAACATTGTCAATTGAAATAACTCTCGTAAGAGAAACAATATCTTTTGATGAAGAGGGTTTAAATTTAAAATAAACCTCTCCCCTGTTTTGAAAAACATCATTAATAATTTCTTCATTCTGTGCCATCAATACAGATAAAGAGAAGGAGATCAGAAGTGCTAAATAAATCCTGTAAAATTTCATTTCTAAAATATTAAAATTGTCTTATTATTTAATAATGCAAGGACAGAAATAATAGTAAAATAGTTGCCTTGAAAACTAAACTATGATTTTGGTTGAATCTGTAGATTTATGGAATTTATCCAAAACTCTTTCATTACCTAAAGTACTATATTCCTCATGCTCCCTTTCCAAACTCACCAAGAAGAGACTTTAACCGGTTATAGACAGATTTATTAACTTTTACAAGAGGTAATCTGAGATTGTTGTTTAGTAGTCCCAGTATGTCAAGAGCAGCTTTGATACCTGCCGGATTCCCATCGGCAAACAGCGAATTAATAATATCCAAAAGGCTATAATGTATTTCCCTTGCACTTTTTAATTTTCCTTTTAAGCCAAGCCTGACCATCTCCGAAAACTCAGCAGGAAATGCATTCGCGACAACAGAGATAACACCGTCAGCTCCCATAGCAAGCATTGGAAGTGTCAAAGCATCATCGCCTGAAAGCACAACAAAATCATCCGGTTTATCTTTAAGAATTTGCATTACCTGCGGCATATTGCCAGACGCTTCTTTAATACCTTCAATATTATTTATTTCTGAAGCAAGACGTAAAGTGGTCTCTGCTGTAATATTCACACTGGTGCGTGATGGGACATTATATAAATATACCGGAACCGGACTTGTTGCGGCAATGGTTTTAAAATGATAATATAAACCCTTTTGTTGAGGTTTGTTATAATATGGCGCAACCGATAAAATTGCATCAATCCCGTCAAAGTTAATTGATTTCAGATTATTTACAACTTCCTGAGTATTATTTCCGCCCACACCAAGCATTACAGAAACCCTATTATCAATAATTTCGATAATATAATTTGTAACCGCAATTCTCTCGTCCTTCGAAAGTGTGACCGCTTCGGATGTCGTACCAAGAGCAAGAACAAAGTCAACTCCTCCATCAATGATATGATTTACTATTTTCCCAAGAGAGGTGAAATCAATCGTACCGTAGTTATGGAAGGGCGTAACAATTGCAACACCCGTTCCTCTGAATTTTGAGCTCATATTATTTACTTTTTAAGATATCAAGATAATGCAGGATTTGATCAATATATTCGTCAGATAGAGTATTATTGTCGTTTTTTATCATCAAATCATAATATTTCTCTGTACTTTTACTGAATCTCCCGACTTTAAGTTTCGACTTTGACAGGGCAACAATATATTGAAGAACATAAACCTCTTCAAGAGTAAGGTCAATGATAATATCAAATTCCTTATTTATAAATTCTTTTATGTAATTATTTTTAGGAGCACCATACCAGTTCAAATCCTTTTTATCAAAGTAATAACCTGAATTTGCCGCCACACAATAGTCGGGAATTGAATCCCTGTCAACAAAGCCCAATGCCATAACCTGCCGGTATGGACTATTCAATTTACGAATCAACAGCTTTACTTTATTGAAAATCCCCTGATTGCTGACCAAATAAACAATTCCAACATTCCTT
The DNA here is from genome assembly GCA_030592565.1 of Chlorobiota bacterium. Classification (GTDB taxonomy): domain Bacteria; phylum Bacteroidota; class Bacteroidia; order Bacteroidales; family JAADJA01; genus JAADJA01. Next base: position 1,593 of record JAUVIX010000036.1, on the reverse strand, counting down.
GCATCAGAAAAACTAACAAATTTTTTATCGCGCTCAAGACGGGAAATATTCCTGTTAAGTATTAAATTGCCTACTGTCTGTTTTATGCCGGATAAAATTTCCACTCTTTATTATTTCATATTTGGAAAAACAGCCAAAATTAAAAATAAATAGCGAAAGTCTGACATATTAATTCCTGAATCATTAAAAAGTTTACCGAATTCCTTCCAGATCGTAAAAAATATTTACTTTTGAAAAAAATACTTAACAGGAATGACTGGGCAAACTAGAAAGAGAGTGCCACGTTTCTACGGATTACGTGTTTATTTATCATCAACCATTATATACTATTGGCTGATTCTTCCTTTCTTGTTGATATTATTTATCAGACATGCCCCGGATTTGAAATCTTCAGGCTTAATAAATTTTAGAGATAGATCAAATAGTGATTCCGTTAATATTGTAGCCGACTCAATAAAAAAGCTCGTTGAGCAAGGGATTAAAAAAGGAACTCTCACTGATACCGCATTTACTAAACTATTAAAAGTATCCGACGACACAGCAACAGTTTCAGCACCAGATACTGCTATGACAGAAGTAGAAGAAAAAGTAGCAGAAAGTAAAGAGGGAGACCAGATTGGTGAGGCTTTCAGTTTTCTGTTTAACTTGCTTCTTTTGGGTTTTCTTGCAGGTTTTATATTCAATCTTCCTTTCAAAAGATATTTCTCAAAAAAGAGGAGAAACAAGTATATTTCAGATAATCTTAACAAATTTGTCAAACGGTTTCTGCTATACACTCCACTGATTAATGCCGGGATTCTTGGACTTGCATACGGTATAGCTCATATATACATGTATTACAATTTGCTTTCGGGTAGCATATTCAATCATGAAATAGAAAAAGACATCTACCAGAACTTCTTCCTCATCTCACTTATTGGCTCAATACTTGCCGTCTTATTTATTTTTTTCTGGGAAAAACACAGGGTTCATATTAAATATATAGAATTTGTTTTTTCTGATGAAGAGTTGAAACACCGTATTTTCAAGGCTAAAAAGCCGGGAAAGATCAGAAACAGAATGATGGTTTCTGCTGCAATGACAACGTTGTTACCTTTATCAATTGTCACCCTGTACCTTTTCCTGAGCATTACAAATATCAGAGATTTGAATTTCTCAGAATTAAATGATGACCATAAAGGGATATTGTTTGGAGAATTTATGACATTTGAGGAAGCCTTCACCCAATCCGAGGATGGTTCTTCAATGCTAAGCTGGTTGTTCTATATAAATGCGATTAACAGTTTATTTATGTCAATTGGTATAACCAGTGGGATATTTATCGCATTTCTATATATCTTCTTCTTTGTTAAATGGACAACTCAGGATGTTGTTTACCCGATAAAAGAACTTCTACAAAGAATGGCTGAAACCGGTCAAGGGAAAATGTATAATTTCGGATTGGTAAGAACAAATAATGAGTTGGGGCTTCTTACTGAAGGTTATAACGATATGTCGCAAAAACTTGGCGATTATATCCATAACATGTCGGAAATGGCTGAGGCGTACTCTCGGTTTGTGCCTAAACAATTTCTTGAATATCTGGAAAAAGAT
>JAUVIX010000152.1 GCA_030592565.1 Chlorobiota bacterium | reverse complement strand
GCAAGTCCTCCTGCATCTTTCACTCCAGCCCCCAACTTAATGTCAGTACCACGACCCGCCATATTAGTAGCAATAGTCACAACACCCGGCTGGCCGGCTTCTTTGACTACATGCGCTTCCCGTTGGTGGAGTTTAGCATTTAGAACATTGTGATTTATCTTCCTCCTGTTAAGCATACGGCTCAACAGTTCCGATGTCTCCACCGAAGTGGTACCAACCAGAACAGGCCTCCCCGCCTTCACAAGTTTGTCAATCTCATCAATAACGGAATTAAATTTTTCTCTTTTGGTTTTGAATACCATATCCTCTCTGTCATCCCTGACAATTGACCTATTTGTAGGAATCACAACCACCTCCAGTTTATAAATATCCCAAAGCTCACCGGCTTCCGTTTCAGCAGTACCTGTCATACCTGCCAGCTTCTTATACATCCTGAAATAGTTCTGAAGAGTAATGGTAGCATAGGTTTGAGTAGCAGCCTCAACTTTTACATCTTCCTTTGCCTCAATGGCCTGATGCAATCCGTCAGAATATCTACGTCCTTCCATTATACGACCGGTTTGCTCATCAACAATCTTAATCTTGTTGTCCATGATTACATACTCCACATCTTTCTCAAACATAGTGTATGCTTTAATCAACTGGTTGACAGTATGGACTTTTTCAGATCTTATTGAGAAATCACGCAAAATGTCGTCTTTCTTCTCCACCTTTTTCTCTTCCGACAGATCTGATTTTTCAAGTTCGGCAAGGTCAGCGCCAATGTCGGGCAGGATATAAAATTCAGGATCATTGGCAATATCATTTACAAAGTCAATACCTTTATCTGTGAGGTCAACGGAACTATTTTTTTCATCAATAACAAAAAGGAGGTCATCGGTTATGAGATGCATATTTTTGGCCTGGTCCTGCAAATAGAAGTTCTCAGTTTTCTGCATCCTAAGCCTGTTACCCTCTTCACTGAGCAGCTTTATCAGGGCTTTATTTTTTGGTAATCCTTTAAAGGCACGTAAAAGCAATTCGCCTGCTTTCTTTTCATTATCTGAATTAGATCTGTCTGCCAGCAATTTTTTTGCATCAGCAATTATCTTAGTGACAAATGATTTCTGTGCATTGTATAATCTTTGAATGTTGGGTTTATAATCATTAAACTCCTGGTCATCTCCTTTGGGTGTCGGGCCGGAGATTATAAGAGGAGTACGTGCATCATCAATAAGTACAGAGTCAACCTCATCCACAATCGAATAGTTATGAACTCTTTGTACAAGCTCATCAGGGAAGGCTGTCATATTATCCCTCAGGTAGTCAAACCCAAATTCATTATTCGTTCCATAAGTTATATCAGCAAGATAGGCTTCTCTTCTAGGCTGCGAGTTAGGTTGATGTTTGTCAATGCAATCCACCTTAAGTCCGTGAAATTCGTGAAGCACTCCCATCCATTCGGAGTCACGTTTTGCCAGATAATCGTTCACGGTTACTATATGAACTCCCTTGCCCGGAAGTGCGTTCAGGTAGACAGGTAGAGTCGCAACAAGCGTTTTACCTTCACCTGTAGCCATCTCGGCTATTTTACCCTGATGAAGAATAATTCCACCAATCAACTGCACATCATAGTGAACCATATCCCACTTTATCAGGTTTCCACCGGTATCCCACTCATTTTTGTAAAGTGCCTTATCGCCCACAATTGTCACGTGGTCTCGTGTTGCGGCAAGCTGACGGTCGAAATCATTTGCAATAACCTCAACTACATCATTTTCCTTAAACCTTTTGGCCGTCTCCTTCATAACCGAAAAAGCTTCGGGAAGAATTTCATTCAGCTTATCCTGAGTTTTCTCATATATCTTCTTTCCAAGATCGTCAATCTTTTTCCATATCTTCTCCTTTTCTTCAACATCAAGATTTGGATCTTCATTAATTTTTGATTTATAAGTTTCTATCTGCTTTTCATCGGCTGCAATATATTCGGCTATTTTTTTTTTAAATTCAGCGGTTTTAGCTCTTAGCCCATCATTGCTAAGGTTTTTAATCGTTTCATAAGCCTTCAAAACTTCATCAAGGATAGGTTTTACGGACTTTATATCGCGGTCGGACTTAGATCCCAAAAATTTCTTTATAAATGATACCATAACAGTAAAGTTAATTCAATTGTAGTAAAAATAAAAACTGAGAATAGTGCCTTATCAACAATCATTCCCTTGACAATCCGTCAGATTTTTCAACGGGCAAAATTAGTTTATTTTATTTAAAACAGCTTCAATATTCTCGCTGGGTTTGGGTGCCGGATATTCCATTATTTCGCCTTCTTTATTTATCAAAACAAACAGCGGGAAAGTCTGTACGCCATAATCTTTCAATACATCGTAGCCATCACCGTTATAAAGAAATGTCCAGTGGTATCCTTTTTCCTTAACAAGTTTTCTGACTATTTGCGGCTCTTCATCCAACGAAACCATAACAAATTGCACCTTGCTCTTGTATTTTTCATACACATCTTTCAAAATCTTCATCTCACCAAGGCTGGCATAACTCCAGGTTGTAAGAAATCCAAGATAAACAGGTTTGCCAAAAAATGAAGACAGTTTCATTGTGTCGCCTTCAATATCCGGCAGGATAAAATCGGGTGCCTTTGTCCCGGGATTAAGCCTTGTCAGCATTTTGACGATATTCCTTGCAATCAGTCGTTGTTCCGGGAAGAGATCGTTTTTTGATATATCATTAAGCATATTAATAATATTCTTTTGGTAGTAATTTCCAGAGTAATATATATCCTTCAACTCCTTAAGCATAACCAACTCACGGATAACCTCATTTCGAAGTATTGTGTCTTTCCCCAAAGAATCAATTAGGGCGGTGTAATTTGCTAGATAATTCACCGTATATTTAAGGTCTGTAATGGTAGCTGTCTTAGAAACAGATGTAATGTATTGATTAAAGAACTGATTGAAGAAAAACATATACTCCGGATGATTATAAAGTACAGGCTTGTCTTCAAAATATTTCCGGAACAACTGAGGACGAAGTGTGGGAGCTCCTGCCAACTCTATTCCCGCAATCTTGTAAGTAATATAGTTTTGAAAAAAGACATTCTCGATTGTGTCATATTTGACTTTCATTGAGTCGGCAAAGTCATATATAAGATAACGCCTTCTTTTTGCGTATATCTGCTTAAAATTTTCGGCAATAAAATCATTATAGAGAATATTAAATCCTGAAATTAATAGATTCAGGTCAGGTTTCCTGTCGGATTTTATTGTACAGGGCAACCTCTCTTTTTTAGTATAAGGCCGGTAAAGATTATCGAAGGGAACACTGTCGGAAACAATTTCATAATTTGTTGCTGGTTCGAGATATATAGAAATAGTATAGTAATCCATATCAAGATAGGCAACCAATGTTTCTTTTAGTTCCATAGAGAAGCTAAATTTCCCGGATGAATCAATCATTGTCCGTTCGGGTATCTCCTCATAAAATGATATTCTGTCGGAAAAGGTCAGCAGACGAATTTCGTGATTCTCACCACCTGGAAAATAACCTTTTATTGTTGTTGTATCGGCAAATACCGAAACACTAAATAACAGAATTAGAACAGATAAAGAAGCATTATAAATCCTATTGGAATTCATATTTTGATTTTTTGTAATCCAGTTAAATATTAATTAGTCAGTATGTAACGAAGTTGATTCTTCTTTATTTGAAAGCAAAGCTATTATTGGTAATAATCGGAAAGGTCAACAATCGTAGGGACAAAATCACTTGCATCGCCACCGTGCTGCAGTATATCACGTACTATTGATGAATTTATCGAAGTATGTTCAGGCAGTGTAAGAAAAAAAACAGTCTCAATATTATTGAACAACTTTTTGTTTACCTGACCTATACTGCGCTCAAACTCAAAGTCGGCTGATGTTCGCAACCCTCTTAAAATATATTGCGCTCCTAGTTTCCGGCAGATGTCAACAGTCAATCCTTCGTATTGAATTACTTTGATTTCCGGGTTATCGGCAAAAACCCTCTTAATCCATTCAATTCGTTGCTCCACGGGGAAGAATCCCTTTTTGTCGGAATTTATCCCAATGGCAACATACAGCTCATCAAACAGAGGGAGTGCTCTTTTAATGACTGATTCGTGACCAATGGTTATGGGGTCGAATGAGCCTGGAAATACTGCAATATTTTTCATAGATAGAAGTTTCAGGCAAAATTAAGTAAAAATTATTTCATGTTTTCTGCAAACTTTAGAATTTAATATCCTAATTTTGCCGCATGGTTTATAATAAAGAGTCAGCTAACGCTATATCGGAACATCTGCTTCAAATTAAAGCAGTTAAGCTAAATGTTTCCAATCCTTTTACCTGGGCTTCCGGCCTGAAATCGCCTATTTATACTGATAACCGCAAGATATTATCTTTTCCTAAAGTCAGGACTTTTGTCAGGCAGCAGTTTGTTGACATTATTCAGGAGGAGTACGGAAGTGTTGATTTGATTGCAGGGGTGGCAACAGGTGCTATTGCACATGGTGTTCTCGTGGCTCAGGAAATGGGACTGCCCTTTGTTTATGTTCGCGCATCGCAAAAAAAGCACGGGCTGGAAAACAAAATTGAAGGTCAGTTTGAATCGGGACAAAGGGTAGTGGTGATTGAAGACCTTATTTCGACCGGTAAAAGCAGTCTTGATGCAGTTGAGGCCTTGCGTTCTGTAGGCTGTGATGTCAGAGGAATGGTCGCTATTTTCAGTTATAACCTCGAAAAGGCGAAGGAGAATTTCAAAAAGGCTAAATGTAAGCTTTTCACTCTTTCCGACTATAATATCCTTGTGGAATATGCCGAAAACAATAATTACATCTCTGATATTGACTTAAAATCGTTGGCTCAGTGGAGAAAAGATCCTGATAAATGGAGTGAGGACAGGAGTTGAGAGTTATGAGTTATGGGTTAGGAGTTAGGAGTTATGATATCTAATAAATAAAAGGCAGCAGAATCTTGACAAGCGTGGACGCTTGTCGCATATTCGTGTAAATATTAACAGAATGATAGAGGCGCACAGCCTGTTCCGTATTTTCGGGGGTCGTGTGTCTTAAAATTAAATTTGACAAATATGGCTGAATTTAAAAGTAATAAAGTTGTTATAAATGCAAAGCCTGAGAAGGTTTTTTCTTTTCTTGCCGATTTTAATAATTTTGAGAAATTATTGCCTGAACAAGTAACCAACTGGCAGTCAACAGATAAAAATTGCTCTTTTACAATAAAAGGAATGGCTGATTTGGCGATGCACATTTCAGATAAAAATGAATACTCGCTAATCAGGTATTCTTCAGAAGGAAAATCGCCTTTTCCATTTAATATGGATTCTCTGCTTAATGAATTGGGAGACGGTCAGACTGAGACTCAGATTACAATAAATGCAAAACTTAACCCAATGCTAAAAATGATGGCATCCAGGCCATTAAGCAATTTTGTCAATATCTTAGCTGAGAAGCTTAAGGAGGAGATGGAGGGGTAGTTTTTGATTTACGATTTACGAAAACGATTTACGATTTACGAAGATGATTTACGATTTATATTACAAAACCAAGATCTTTCAAATCGCATTCCAACTTCCGGCCATCTTTGGTGTCAAGTTGTAAATGCCCGAAGTTCGAAATTCCTGTGATCCTGGCATCAATCATTATCCCTTCATATTTGAAAATGTGATTTTCATTAAACCTGTAAAGAGAGTCCAAATAATCAGAATCTAATTGAGTAAACTGACTGGCTTTTAGCTGTTCATATCTTGTATCCAACTTTTTACACACAAGGTCAAGACATTCGTTAAGGTTTGACTCTTTGCCCCTATATTTAATAAACGACACTGGATTGGGAGCTTCACTTATAAACTTATCCTGATTGATATTTATTCCAAATCCGGCAACCGTAAAATCAAGGATATTACCCTTAATGGTATTATTTATTAAAATGCCTGCAACCTTTCCATCATTTACGTAAATATCATTTGGCCATTTTATGGTAATCTTTTCATTTGGAACCCTCTCTCTTACAAAATCATAAATTCCAAGAGACATTGCTTTATTCAGTTCAAACTGTCTTTCGACAGGCAGAAAATGTGGAAATAAACAGACCGAAAATGTCAGGTTTTTACCAGGCTTACTTTCCCAACTGTTTTTATCAAGTCCTTTGCCTTTAATCTGATTATGTGTAACTACAATCGTTCCGTCACTCGGGATTTTTTTATTTCTGAAAAGCTCAAGCGCATATTCATTAGTTGAATTCACACTGCCTGGCCTGATAATATTTTCTTTGTCCCCAATCATTTATCAAATCTCTGAAAATTTAATGTAAAACCAAACATTTCCAAGCTGATTTTGTTAGTCAGTATTTCATTATAAATGTTGCAAAAATGATTACTTTTGCACAAAATAAAATTTATATGGCAGCTAAAGTACAAAAAAATGAATCGGAGCGTTTATCGGAAGTGATAATTGAAGGGATTCTGGATAAGAAGGGCGAAGAGGTAGTAAGGCTCGATCTGACTATTATCCCCAATTCGGTGAGTAATTATTTTGTGGTTTGTCATGCGGGTTCAAAAATTCAGGTTGAAGCTATTGCCGGTTCGGTTGAAGAACACACTTTGAGAGAGCTGGGGGCAAAGCCATGGCACAGGGAGGGTTTTGAGAATGCGGAATGGATATTGTTAGACTACGTCGATGTTGTTGTTCATATTTTTCAGGAAGAGACAAGAGAGTTCTATAACCTTGAGAAACTTTGGGCTGACGCAGAGGTGAAAAGTTTCGATTTGAAATAGTTTAACTGATTAGTTTTAAGATTAGAAAATAAGTTAAGTCATAATGGCAGAAAATAATAATATAGACGATAAACAAAAATCAAAGGATATTAACAAACAAAGCAGGTATTCCAAAAAAGGGAGGGAGGAAGATAAAAGTCCCAAGAAAAAATCTTCTAACCCTTTTTCTGGAGGCAAACCATCCAAAAATAAATTCAATTTCTATTGGATTTATGGAATTATAGCTGTTGTTTTTCTCATCCTTTCGTTTCCTAATATGTGGTCTGGAGAAGTTAAAAATCTGGATTGGGGTGAGATTAGGGAAATGCTCATAAATCAGGATGTCGAAAAAATAATTGTCATAAATAAAGAAGAGGCCGAAATATACCTCAAAAAGGATAAACTGAATGATGCCAGATACAAGGATAAACTTCCTAATGGTTCTAGCGAATTCGGACCTCAATTCACATACACAATAGGTTCATACGACAGCTTTAAAGAGGATGTTGAAAAAGCACAGGAAGGTATCGACAATCCTATATATCTGAAAAATGAAACCAGGCACAACTGGTCGGGTGAAGTGCTAGGATATATTTTGCCACTTCTTATATTAGTTGTTGTTTGGATAGTAATAATGAGGATGATGAGCAGGGGCGGTCCCGGTGGAGGACAGATATTCAGTATCGGGAAATCAAAAGCTCAGCTTTATGATAAGGAGGCAGCTGTTAATGTTAATTTCAATGATGTTGCAGGGCTGGAAGAGGCAAAAGTGGAGGTTATGGAAATTGTTGATTTCCTGAAAACTCCCGACAAATATACAAACCTGGGAGGCAAAATTCCAAAGGGTGCTTTGCTGGTTGGACCTCCGGGAACCGGTAAAACTCTTCTTGCTAAAGCTGTGGCTGGCGAAGCTCAGGTTCCGTTCTTTTCGATCTCCGGCTCAGATTTTGTTGAAATGTTTGTTGGTGTGGGTGCATCAAGGGTACGCGATCTTTTCAAACAAGCCAAGGAAAAAGCTCCCTGTATTATTTTTATTGATGAGATTGATGCAATAGGCCGGGCAAGAGGAAAAAACTCTATGACCGGAGCAAATGATGAAAGGGAAAACACCCTTAATCAACTACTTACTGAAATGGATGGCTTTCAGAGTAATACCGGAGTAATAATTCTTGCAGCAACAAACAGAGCAGAAATTCTCGACCGGGCTTTGCTGCGTGCTGGTCGTTTTGACCGACAAATACATGTTGAACTTCCTGATCTTGAAGAGAGAAAGGCAATATTTAAGGTTCATATGAAACCGCTTAAAAATTCGGACAAGGTTGAAGTTTCTTTTCTTGCAAAGCAAACCCCGGGTTTCTCCGGAGCTGATATAGCCAATGTTTGTAACGAATCTGCTCTTATTGCAGCCAGAAATAACAAAAAGATTATCGAAAAACAGGACTTTCTGGATGCTATTGACAGGATTATTGGTGGGCTTGAAAAGAAGAATAAAATT
>JAUVIX010000187.1 GCA_030592565.1 Chlorobiota bacterium | reverse complement strand
TTTAAAAGAATTTTATACGATTTTTTTCATAGGTAATAATACCAAAGTGTGTGATGTTATACCTATATAATTTGTGTATTTCCCCAAAATATTAAAAACTAATCTATTATGGATGTTGATATTAATTTCTTACTTCTGTTAATAATTGTTTTATTAATTATTATTTCAATTCTTCTGCTTTTTCTTTTTGGGCTTCTTAGATATGGCTTCCGGAAAACTGATTGGAGTTTAGTTTATCCTGAACTTGGAGGCATGTACTGTGGTTATGAAGAAATAGACTTTGCCAAGGAGGGTTTAACAGGCGAATTAGATCAGATGTTATCTGATGACCCTGTACCACCTCAAGCAAATAGCCATCTGGAGAAATTCAAAAATAAGATTTCTTCAGAACAGCAATCAGGTGATACGATATTATGTACCGCATATTCTCCTGATGTAGTTGAAAAAGATGAAGAATTTATTGTAGCAGCATTTGCTTCATTACCCGAACAAAAATCAGAAATTGAAACAGCAGCACAGTTAATTGATGATGAATTAGTTAAGCGAGCAGAAAAGTTTCTAAATCTAAAAGTAAAAAATGGACAGGAAATAGTGTTTGTGTTGCATATTGATGGCTGCGAAATTGATGACCCTACTCAGGAAATTATTTGGCAGGGCGAAATTGCTTCGGTTGAATTTGGAGTGAAAGTATTACCAGAGTTTACAGGCAGTAAATTGTTGGCAAAACTGCAAATCAGTATCAATGGTATCCCGGTAGGTAATATAAAATTCAGAATTAAAGTTGATGCTGATTCTACTCAAATTGTTAAACAAGATGCACCTGTTAAAGCTACGGCGTATAAAAATGCTTTTATTTCTTACGCTTCACCCGACAGGGATGAGGTGCTAAGACGAACGCAAATGCTTTCTGCCACAGGAATCACATTTTTTCAGGATATTATGCAGCTTAAACCGGGTGAGCTGTGGGAAAAATCGTTATACAAACATATTGATAAATGTGATGTTTTTTATCTCTTCTGGAGTACATCTGCAAAAAACTCAAAATGGGTAATGGAAGAATATAAGTATGCGCAAAGCCTACAATCGCAGGGGAATGCAATAGAAATAATTCCTGTTCCCATTGAGGGGCCACCTGCGCCAGATCCTCCGGATGAATTATCTCATTTGCATTTTAATGATGGTTTTTTATATTTTATTAGAAATTAACAAAAGTATTTTATATCATTAATAATTAGAGCATTATAAAATCTAAAATGTTTACTTTTAACCGGTATTGCGATGCGCTGTAGCCGCATACTTTCATTAGTTTTGATTTTATAATTTCACTTCAAATCTACAAATTCTTTTCAAACCGGAGCCGGGGCTGCGGATATGGCGTATGCGCTTTTGTTGGGCGTATGTGCTTTTTTTTAAAAAAGTCAAGGCTTAATTTAAGTTGCCTGCCAAATCCTTCTCTAATTAGGGTTTGCTGAGAAAGTCAGCCATAATACTTCTCAATATTTCAGAAAGATTACTTTTTTGTGCTGCATCATCAAATAATTTGTAGAATGGGAAAAATGATTTAATAATTGTTCTATGGAGCTAATATTGCACTTTATTTTACCTATTATTAATCGTAAAGCTGTAAAAAAATCTTTTAGCAATTGATTCACTCCAATATCTGTATCCGTTCCTTCCGTTCCATAAAAAATAACCTGTCCGCCAATATGTACGAGAGGTATTATCTCTTGCTTTTCTTTTATTTCAAAAACCAGTTGGGAAATGATTGTACTTTTCCCCGACCCGGCCTCACCCTTGACGATTATATGCCCGGGAGTGTCAGAAAGAAGCTTTGTATAAAGTGCATCAACAACCTCCTGACGTTTGACTGAATTTTGCACCTGCCTTGCTATGGCCGACATTATCAGCAAATTGCTTTCCTCAATGTGATTTTCCGTTTGATCTTTAAAACCTTTGGTATCTTCATCTAATTGTTTCCAAAGCTTTTCAAGAACAATATTCCCAAATTCCTCCAGACCTGAAAGCTGATTATTATTATTGTCCCAGCTAGCTTTAAACAAAAAGGTTTTGTCGGGATACGACTGCCTTAGTCTTTCTTTTAAATTAAGAAGTTTCTTGTGATCTCCTGAACGTCCGGAATCAATATCACTGTATGCTTGTTTTTCTTTATCGGGAATCAGTTCAACCACCGAATCATCCCGAAAAAAGAATAACGGTTTCATCGGGATGGGCGACTCCAGCGAACCCGAAAGAATCTCTAACTCTGTAATACTCCTGCCTTCAGGATCAATATCAATTCCAAACTCCTGCATAATCTCAACCGATAGTTGTTTGGGCGGCACCCACCCGTAGCGGTTACCAAGGACTGCAAGAAAATAGGGCCTGCTCTTTTCCAGTTCGTTCATACAAACACTCAAAACATACAGTTCTTTCTCAATGGCTTCTTTATGGTTATCCGTAAAAACACCCCAACGAAGATCAATAATCTCCAACTGGCAATTTCTTTTTAGCAATCGTTCCTCCAAAACAGGAAAGACATTTTCCTTCAGATAATCTCTTTCGGCATGCATATCCTGAAATGTAGATGAAACAAATTAGGGGATTGTTCTCCAATTCATATTTACCGGGAATAAATTTCTTCAAAGATAGAGATAATTTACTTTTTACATCTTATGCATTTATTTCTATTATTTATTTGCAATAATTACATTAGTATTTCAAAAACTTGCAAACTATTGCAAGATTGCTTCGTATATCAATTATCTTTGCTTAATTGGAGTAATGATGATAATTAGTGATTTATGCATAACTAAATAAGTGATATGCTTACAGATTCAATAAGTTTTTCAGAATGGTATCATTATGCACTGCTGCTCTTATGGTTAGTAATTTTAATGGCAGGATTAAGATATTTTCCAAAAATCGAGTCGTTGTTTAAGAAGAAAGATACTTTTTCTGATGCCAATAAATCTGGTGTCGGTTTGATTACTTCCTCTTTTATTTTAGGATTTGTAGTTTTTCTGATTTGGACATTTGCCCCGGACTTTGGTCAGTCAACTGTGGGATATGTCTTTATGTACGGATTAATAACCCTTCTTTTATCAATAAATGCATACCTGTCTTTAAAATACTATGTTATGCCGGATGCAATATACAGGTTACTCGTAATATTGGTGTTAATGATCGTTTATTTTTATTCGGGAATGTTGGGAGGGTTGCTGATGATTGCTATTTTTGCATTGGTTATAATAATCTACGCATTTATTAAGTTTAAAAAAATACTGACAATAAGATGATAAATTTCATAATATCAACAATTGTTTTTGCAGTTTCTGTTTTTCTTCTGGTAGTTGCGGTCAGGTTTGGGTTGAAAGGTGCCGGAAAGCTGGATGATTATCTCTCAATAAAAAGAAGATCGGTTTATTCCGGGTTTCAATGGTATTATCGTATTCCGTTCTCGATTGGGGCTGTCCCCGAATACTTTTTTGCAATCGTCTTAGGTTATGAGAACTATTTTAAAAGAAACTGGTGGGCATTAAAAACTGCATCATTTATTTCTGTTTTAGTTTTTATTGCCGGCCTGAAAAGTCGCACAGCGATCTATTCATATTTTTCATTTGAGTTTTTGCAGGAAAATGGAATTACTGCTTTGTTCACTTCCGGGAATTTTGTGAACTTTATGAATATTATTGTGGTGCTTTATGTTGCATTATTTGTACTAATCTGCATCGAAAGCATAAGAATGCATGGTGTTTACGCTCCTGTCAGAATTCTGGTTTATAGCGCACTGAGCTTTTTCATGGCCACACTTACAATTATTACACTATCTTTAATTGTCTTTATAACTGTAGTTTATGTTGTGATAAAAGTCATTTGGTTTCTTTTCTTCTCCTCTAAGAAAAAAAAGGATAAAGATGATGAGGAAGAAAGTGCTGGCTCAATATTAGGTGGTGGATATCGTGAGTTTAAGACTGACTTGTATGAATGGGAGGAGGAAGAAAGAGGTAGTACTTCTGAAAGTTATAAGACTAAAAAAACGGAACCTGTAAAAAGGAAAAGACCTAAAATTACCAGGAGAAGGAAGAAACCGATTCGAAATGATGATGAGATACCAAGGGTGCATCCTAATTAATTATCTGACTATTTGTATTATGGCTGATACGCTTACAAATTTTGAATTGCTTGAAAAAAGAGTGTGGCAAGGAACACCAAAGTACATTTTTAATTCCCGGATAGATATTGATAGACTTGAAACATTTGAAATCGCTTATGGAATAGTTTTGTCTGAATCGTATAAGCAGTTTATGGAGCGATTCAACGGCGGGATGATATTGGCTCATTCTCAGTCTTTTTATACTGATATGCTTGAGGATGAGCCTGATGGTCAAAAATGGAGCAGTTACTATTTTTTCACTTATAACGAAGTACTTGAAAAATACAGGGATTTAAGACTTGATAAATGGTTGTTGGGCGATGATTTCAAAGGAGTTTATCCCATCATCCCCATTTGCAGAACCCCGGGACCGGAACACAATCTTCTTTTTATGTTTTCTGAGAAGGGTTTAAATGCTGAATCACCAGTTTTCGCAATGTTCGTAAATTCAAATATTTCGTCTTGTGTTCAGGTTGCAAGTGACTTTAATACCTTTTTAGGGTGGTATGTCAATAGCGAAGGATTTCCACCTATAGGGCAGGTCACAGGAACAATCTCATGCCATGCTTTTACAGATGAGAAAAATATTGTTGAAATAGCAGGGCAGAAGGAGACCCATTTGCAAATTATTAAACGCTCTACTGCAATGCTAAAACTTTTCCCAGATGACAGTTGGTCGTACTGTACAAGAGGGAATGCGCATTTTTATAACAGAGAAGCAAATCTGGCATTGAATGATTTTAACAAAGCTATTGAATTGGAAGAGAATGAATCCTTTTTTTATCATTGCCGTGGAGATGTGGTTTTGCAATATGGCAGTGCCCGAAAAGCCCTGATTGATTTGGATATTGCGGTTAAGCTTGATCCTGACAATAATATGTTCCTGACAGGAAGGGCAGATGCATTTTTAAAACTGGGCTGGCTTGATAAAGCTCTTGCCGATTGCAACAGGATACTTGAAAAAGACGGTAAATATAGTTTGGCATTATACGTAAGAGAAAGGGTTTATAAAGCAATGGGTGAGGATGAACTGGCGCAGGCGGATTCGGATTTGATTGATGAGCTTAGTTAAAGATTATTGACTACTAAAAGTAGAAGAATACCTGCAAAAAAAAGAGAAATAATAAACTTGTGGTGTACTGAAAAAAATGTATTTTTATAGAATCAAATATGTACGATAAACTATGGACTGGAAACACTTTGCATCAACAAAACCTCTATCAGCCTATTCAATATTCTGTGGTGTACTTGAATATCCCGAAAGTATTCTTGAAGAATTGAAATCCGGAAAAAAATTTAGCTTTGAAAATTGGAGGATACATGTGAATCCCGGAGATTTACCATCCGAAGACATTATCAGAGGTTTTAACAACTACTATTATGAGAGCTTCGTAAGCACTGTTTTCCACGACATATTCAGCTCCCCAAAAAAACTCAATAATTCAGGCTTTGCCGAAAAAACCGCCAGATTATCGTTGGATATTAACAGTAAACACACTATTCGGGTTGGAACTAAAGAATCATCACCAGTTTTTGAAATTAAATTTGAATACCTGGATTTGTTTTTCTTTCCGCATGGAATTGTTTTTTATTGCTTTAAATGTGATTTGTCAAATTTTTCTTTTGATGAAATAACGCTGATAAACAATTATTTCAGGAATTCAGGGGTAACGGATGATTTGGAATTCTTATATAAAAAACTTTCATTTCTTGAACCTCCGGTTAACACCCGATTAGATGCAAACTCGCTGAGTTTTGGAAACAAGTTAAAGGTATTTTCACTTGTTGAACTTGAAACAGATATCTCAATAGAAGATGAAAATATGTTGTTGTATGACCTTGGGGCTTGCGTTCCAATCGGATCTGCATCAGGTGTAAATCCATTTTTTCAGCCATCTGGGAAGTATTTTAAGGAGTTGATTGAAAAAAGTAAAATCTCTGTATTTAATAACTGGTCAGCATTGGCTCTTTTTGATTCATTTACGGGCCTTTTCCGGAAAGGAGCACTAAATAATTTTAATTGGGAGAATGGGTATTTCAACTTGTTGTACCTACAGTCGTTATATGTAAAAACCTATCTTTTTAAAGTGAACAGATTGTTTTATGCTAAGGGTGCTGATCATCAACAGTTAGAAGATGAGCTTTACGAATTCAACAAATATTTTAACCCATCCCATATCTCGTATAACTTTCTGCCTTCTATCATTTTTAAAAAAATTCGCTATTCATTAGCTATTGATAATGAACTGAATCTGTTGAAAGAAGGGATTGAAAGGGCTAACCGTAAATCAAAAGAGAAAAGAGACAAAACAATTAATAACATATTACGAGTAATAACATTATTGGCCGTCTTTTCGGTAATCTGGGATGTGTCAGAATGGCTCAATAAGATTTTTTCCGGTGGTACAACTTCTTATAATATTATTAGTGGATCCCTGACAGTGATTGTCCTGCTCATATTTGGCATATTTTTTTTAAAAAATTATAGAAAAAATTCGTGATGTTAAACTCATTGCAATTTCCATTTACGGCTCAATTTCATATTCTCCGTCATTTTGGTCAGGTTGATAAAAAGTACAGGATGGAACTTAAAACCAATACAAGTTTCACTGATGAAGATATAAATAAACAATTGGCCATTAGCGGATCAAAGTTTTATCCTGAATTTGCAATTAACCCTGTTCAGCTTTGGGAGAAAATTCAAAAGCATCAGGATTTTATTATAATTGATGATAAAATTTGGAAAAATGGAAAAGCAGAAATCATTCTTTTTTTCAAACAGGAGGATTATCCTCAAGGTATAGCCAATGATTCACTTTTAAGGATTGATGAGCTACTGGCAGAACAGAAAGAGCAACTACAAAAAGAAGATCGTAACGGATTCCTTGTCAATTATATTAAACTTGACAAATCAAATCCAACCTGGCAAGTGAACGTTATTTTAAGAAAAAATACTGAAATACAGCTAATCACTATTTTTCCGGGCATATTTGCCCCGGCTTTTCATAATCCCAAACAACAAGGAAAAGCAGAATGGATAGAGAGTAAGCGTTTTTGGGAGCAATATGCTTTTACTAGCAAGTGATTTAGTTACAAAACAGTTATTATTAAAATAGGGGAGAATGTTTATTTGTAAAACAAAAGATTGCAGTATCGCACAGAGCAATGCCCAGTTTCCCGTAGTGAT
>JAUVIX010000171.1 GCA_030592565.1 Chlorobiota bacterium | reverse complement strand
TCTGCAACGGATCAGGATAACAGTGGAAGTATTGATGGTTTAGAGGGTTGGAATCTTGTTGGAAATCCTTATCCTTCAGCTATTGACTGGGATGTGTCTTCTCCCAATTGGATAAAAACCAATATTGATGGTTCAATCTATGTATATGATGGAACTCAGTATCTTACCTGGAATGGATCAGCAGGTGGTATAACAGATGGCGTTATTCCTGCTATGCAGGCATTTTTTGTAATAGCAAATGATTTTTCTCCTGTATTAAGAGTAAACAATAATACAAGAGTTCATGGTACTTCTCCGTATAAAAGCGGTGAAGTTGAAAATCTTCTGAAGCTGACTGCTGTGGGTAATGGATACAATGATATGACATTTATCAATTTTAATGAAAATGCTACAGCTAATTTTGACAGTCAATTTGATGCTTACAAGCTTTTAGGAATATCGGAAGCACCTCAACTTTATTCAATAGTTGGAGATGATATTCTTTCAATAAACGTACTTCCTGATATGGATGGAGAAACAATAATTCCTTTGGGTTTTGAAGTTGGTGCAGAAGATGAGTACAAGATTACAGCGTCTGACCTTGATAGTTTTATTGATGGGGTTGATGTTTTCCTTCATGATATTAAGGAAAATGTAATTATCAATCTTTCTGAGCAGTATGAATACGTTTTTATTGCAAGTCCTTTAGATAATTCTCAAAGATTTATACTTCACTTTTTTGGTTCGCAGGGTATAGCTAAAATGCCAAATGAGCCTGATGTGAAAATATATTCCTATGGTAGTGAGTTGTTTATTAGGAATAACTCTTCAGAACCTATTAATGCTGATGTTATAGTGTATAATATTTCAGGGCAGGTTGTTGGACAAATTAAAGCCTTTTTCAATGATTTTGAAAAGATAAATCTTAATACTAAACCGGGTTATTATACGGTGCAGGTGCTAACTGAAAAAGAAGTTTATATTCAAAAAGTTATTTTAAGATAAGAAATCAAAGCAATAAAAATAAAGGGTGGCTTTTGCAGGCCACCCTTTATTTTTATGTGAATAATGTTAAATAACCTTTCGAACCGAATCAATTACCGTTCCGTCAACCCATTTGATAACTGCGATTAATTCATCACTTAGAACAGGTTTTTCGGGAACTCCGCAAATTCTTTCAGCCTCTTCTTTCAACTCTTCAATTGTTTTTATAGGAAGCCCTGAATCTTTCACCTTTTCAATCAGATCAGTTCTTCTTGGATTTATGGCAATACCTCGCTCAGTGACAATAACATCTATCAGCTCACCAGGCCCGCATAGGGTAGTAACTTCATCCAATATTACCGGCATCCTGTCTCTGAATAAAGGAATTGGTAAAATGGTTGTTTTTGCAAACAGACAATTCTGCCAGCCTCCAATACCATGCAAAAGATAGCCATCGGAGTGAGTCACAACATTTGCATTAAAATTAATATCTACTTCAGTAGCTCCCAGAACAACAATGTCAACCATAGATGCAAAATTTCCATTGCCATGGTAGTTATAGCTTGTGAAAGGACTTGTATTTACATGCCCTGGATTTTCACACATAGAGCGAACTCCTTCCAGGTCAAAAGTCTGTCCGTCGAGAATATAATCCACAAGACCCTCCTCGAGCATCTTTACAGGATACTCGTTGCTTCCAGCTCTAATAAATTTTGCTTTCCATTCGCGATCTCTTAAAATATCTGCAAAGTAATTGCCGATAGAAAGTGCTGTTCCTCCGGCACCTGCCTGGTATGAAAATCCATCATAAATAAGCCCGGCATCATCACAGAACTTTGCTGTCATCTCTGCAATAAGCAATCTGTCAGGACTTTTGGTTATCCTGGTTGTGCCTGAGATAATTTTTTCCGGTAATCCTACTTTTTCAACTTCCACTACATAATCGACATAATTTCCATGAATTTGCCAGGGGATAGCAGGGAAGGAGACCAGGTTGTCAGTTACAACAATAACTTTGTGTGCATATTGTGAATCGGCAAGTGCAAAACCAAGCAAGCCGCAGGCTGCTGGTCCGTAAACTCCGTTTGCATTTCCAAAAGGGTCAGCTGTTGGTGCAGCTATTATGGCAATATCAATAATGACCTCACCGTCCTGTACAGCCTGATACCTGCCACCATGCGAACGCAACACCCCAAGTCCTTTCATTTTGCCTTCTGAAGCAAATTTTCCGAGAGGTCCGTTCATGCTACCTTCAATTCGGTTTATCGTTCCATCTTCCAGATATTTTATCAGACCTTCCTGACAGGGAAAGGATGCTGATGGATACCAACGAAGGTTCTTAACCCCTAGCTCGTGAGCAATGTCAAAAATCTGATTTGCGATTAAATCCCCATTACGAAAATGATGATGGGTCGAGATTGTCATTCCGTCCTTTAATCCGGCTTTAATTAACGCCTCTTTAAGGCTGGGAATGGTTTTGTTTCCATCAGCCGGATAATTTGCACATGAAGAGAGTGGGGGAGCATACCTGTTTCCAGTGGGAATATGCTTTCCAACACCTTTATAAGGAATATGTTCTTCTCCGTTTATGATTGTTGGAACATCACGTCCGGCAGCATTTTTGACTATTTTATCGTATTTTTTCATAATTTCTATTTTTAAAAAGACAAGACCAATGTCCTGACTATTATTGAGAAAAGGCATGCGTTGTCTTTACTGCATCTTTTCTCTCCAGTTTTTATCAAGAATATCTAAAGAAATAGCAAGATTAATTGATTTCTGCGCACGCTTCACAACCGGTGCATCAATCATTTTTGAACCAAGAGAAACAACCCCAAGTCCTTTCTCTTCAGCACTATAAAATGCATTAACTATTTTTTTAGCCCTTTCAATCTCTGCTTCATCAGGAGCAAAATAGTTGTGTATGACTTCAATCTGGCGGGGATGAATACATCCCATTCCGTCAAATCCAAGAGCTTTCGATTTCAGAACATTTTGTTTTAAAGCTTCCATGTCAGAAACATCTGAGAATACGGAATCAATTGGCTGAATACCTGCCGCTCTTGCAGCAGTAACTACCATAGAACGGGCAAAAAATGATTCTGACCCCTCATTGGTTCGTTTTGTGCCAATATCAGCAGTGTAATCTTCAAGCCCAATAGCAAGCGAAACAATATTTCCTGCCGCCGATGCAATTTCAAAGGCTTTCAGAACTCCCAATGCACTTTCTATAATAGGCATTAACCATATATTAGATGAAATACCTTTTTCCTTCTTAATAATATCTATTCTTTCGTTTACCAGTCTTATTTGTTCTGCACTCTCACATTTAGGAACGAGAATCAGATTGACATTGTGAGGAACAATAAAATCAAGATCTTCCAAACCATTTGGGATTTGGTTTATCCGCACCATCCTCTCAGCACCGTAAAAATTGACTGCTCGTAAAGCATTTCTGACAACAAACCTTGCTTCATATTTTTTATTATGAGCTACTGCGTCTTCAAGATCAAGGATAACTCCATTAGGCATATGTATGCCTGCATTAATCATCAGTTTTGGAGTATTCCCTGGTAAATAGAGCCTCGAAAACCTGAATCTGTCCTTTTTGGTCAGGAATGTGTTTTCGGGAATCACATTTAATAAATATTCCTTATCTGTCCTGATTAACTGTCTGACAACAGCTTCCACCCTGGCCGCAATTACAAAAGGCAGGGCCCCGGTATCTACAATTTCAATCTTTGCATTTTCGATACCAAAAAAGGCAAGCATTTCCCTAACCTGTTTTTTTATTGAATTGCCATACATTACATCAACCTTGCTTTTTAGGGATAGGTTAATACCGCCGCTTTTAGTAAGCTCAAGTTGTACAAAACAGTCAGATTTAACTCCAGCGCCTTTATTGCCAGCAGTAGCAATATTATTTTTGTTACTCATCGCATCTATTTTTGATATATTTCAAGAGGTCAAAAATAGTATAAAACAGAAATAAGGCAAGCAAGAATCAGTCTAAATTTATAAGTTTCTTTTTAATCGTATTAATGGGGAAGTATATGGAAAAGTATAAGGCTTAATTTTTGTACTTAAGCCATTTCCATAATTCCTGATAGTTTACTTTTTTTCCATAAATCAAGATTCCTGTACGATAAATTTTCGCAGCGATCCAGGTGGAGCCTATGAATCCTAAGATCAATAAAGTAAATGAGAGAAAAAGGTCGATAAATGGAACGCCAAATGGTATCCTTATCATCATAATAATAGGGGAGGTGAGTGGAATAATTGATAACCAGAAGGCAATTGGCCCATCTGGGTTAGTGATTATAACCTGTGCAAGAACAAGCGATAATATGAGTGGGATCGTTACAGGTAGCATAAATTGTTGTGTGTCGGTCTCGCTGTCAACAGCTGCACCAATAGCAGCAAACAGAGATGCGTAGAGAAGGTATCCTCCAAGGAAGAAGAAAAGAAACGAACCAATCATCACAGGAAAGTTTATGGACTGAATGGATTCGAAAACAGCAATTACAGATTCATTGACATTACTCTCTTGCGACATATCTTCCATTGGAACAATATTTTCCGTTTGCATTTGTAGCTGCGACTGTTTGAACTTTGAAATATCAGTCGAATAAACCGACAAAAAGCCTGAAACAATAATTAGCGTAAAAATTACCCACAAAGCAAATTGTGTAAGACCGACAAGGGCAACCCCAACAATTTTCCCCATCATTAACTGAAATGGCTTTACCGATGACACAATGACTTCTACAATACGATTAACCTTTTCTTCAATCACGCCTCTCATCACTAAAGCTCCATACATAAAAATAAATATGTAGATAATAAACCCACCGATAAATCCAATAGCCATGCTAAGCTCTGTGGAACTCTGCTTTTCTTCGCCTGCTTTGTTAATTTTTATTGTTAGGAGGTTAATGCTGGTTTTAATTGATTTTAAAATGTTCGGATCAACGCCTGATGCCTGTAGCTTTAGTGCCTCAACCTCTTTGCGCATCACACCTTTAATGTATCCCTTGACAACTATATTGGGTTGGCCTGTTGAATAGAGTTTGGCAGATTGTGGGACGCTTAATTCTGTTTTGGGGATATACAGAACAGCATATAGATCGTTGTTTTCAATATCTTTTTTAGCGGTTTCTATATCTGTATCCAATTTTAGAAACTGAATATTGTCTGTATTTTTGAATCCATGCCAGAAAATATTAGTTTCGTCAATTACACCCACAACCTTATTGCTGCCCTCCATCTCGGCAATATAAACCGGTACAATGAAGAGTGCTGCAAGCAGGATTGGCCCGAGAATAGTCATAACGATAAACGACTTCTTTTTCACTCTTGTGAGATATTCGCGCTTTAATATTAGCAATACCTTGTTCATCTGCTATCCGGCTAATTTTTAAATTTGTTCTCTTCCACCTTTCGTATAAATATTTCATTCATCGAAGGTAGAATTTCGTTAAATGAGTGAATTTCAATATGAGGTATTAGCTCTTTCAAAAGTTCGTTAGGTTTATCATTGTTTTTTATCCTGATTTTTGCTCTGCTCATATCGTCATCCTGCCATTGTGTCAATACTTCATAACCGTTTTTTAATACTGCTGAAAGGTTGCTACCTGATGACTTGTAAGCAATTTCGAAAGAGTTGGTTTTATATGCGTCTTTAATCTCCTTCATTCTGCCTTCAAGGATTTTTTTAGAGCGGTCGATAAGGGCTATATGGTCGCATAACTCCTCAACCGATTCCATATTATGGGTTGAAAAAATTATTGTAGCACCATTATCTCTCAGTTTTAGTATTTCGTCTTTCAAAAGGTTAACATTGATAGGGTCAAAACCGCTGAATGGCTCATCGAAAATCAGAAGCTTTGGGTCATGGACAACAGTTACAATAAATTGAATTTTCTGTTGCATCCCTTTCGACAGCTCTTCAACTTTTTTATTCCACCACGAGGTGATATCAAATTTTTCAAACCACACTCTAAGTCTCTCTGTTGCCTCTTTTTTTGAAAGTCCTTTTAGCTGAGCAAGGTATAAGGCCTGCTCTCCAACCTTCATCTTTTTGTAAAGCCCTCTTTCTTCAGGAAGGTAACCGATTTGCTCCACCATTTTACTCGTTGCCTCTTTTCCATTGAAAAGAAGCTTGCCACTGTCAGGAGCAATAATGTCATTAATAATCCTGATCAGTGTGGTTTTACCTGCACCATTAGGACCTAGCAATCCAAATATGCTACCTTCAGGCACGCTGATACTCACTTTGTCGAGGGCCTTATGGCCAGCATACTGTTTTGTTACATCCTGTGCTTCGAAGAGGATTGACATTAGTTATGTGTTGAGTTATGTGTTGGCTGCAAAGTTAATTATTTTATGAATCACAAAATTAATTACTAAAAACCTCCTTCATTCTTGAAAAGAAACTTTTGTCTTTACCTGATGGGCTTGGTTTGAAGTTAGGAAATTCATTCAGTTTTTCCAGAATTTCCCTTTCCTCTTTTGTCAACTCTTTTGGAGTCCATACATTAACATTAACCAGCAGGTCTCCACGGTAGTGTGAGTTAAGGTCAGGTAATCCTTTACCTTTAAGTCGCAGGACTTTGCCTCCCTGAGTTCCGGAAGGTATCTTTATTTTTGCTTTTCCGTCGATTGTCGGAACCTCAATTGTTGCACCAATTGCAGCATCCGTAAAACTGATATAAGTATCATGTAACAGGTTCACCCCGTCTCTTTCAAAGTTTTTATTCGTCTCCTCTTCAATAAGAACCAAAAGATCTCCTGGAACACCATTGCGTGCTCCGGCATTTCCTTTCCCGCTAACAGACATTTGCATACCATCTTCAACTCCTGCAGGAATTTTAATAGTGATAACATCTTCTCCTCTTACAATTCCGTTGCCTGTACAAATATTACATTTTGCCTGGATTGTTTGCCCCTCGCCTCCACAAGTTGGGCAGGTTGATGAGGTTTGCATCTGGCCAAGGAAAGTGTTTGACACCCTCGTTACCTGGCCAGCTCCGTGACAAGTTGAACAAGTGTTATATGAAGAGCCACTCTTCGCTCCACTTCCGTTACAGGCATCACAAGGAATATATTTACTTACTTTTATCTTCTTCTCAACACCATGAGCAATATCTTCAAGGGTTAGTTTTACTTTAACCCTGATATTTGAACCGCGATTTACTCTTCTTCTTCTTCCGCCCCCTCCACCAAATCCACTGAATCCGCCTCCAAAGGCACCACCGAAAATATCTCCAAACTGACTGAAGATGTCATCCATTGACATATGGTGATAGCCATTACCTGCTGCAGCACCACCAACACCGGCATGTCCAAATCTGTCATATTTTGACTTTTTCTCCGGATTACCGAGAATCTCATAAGCTTCGGCGGCCTCTTTGAATTTATCTTCTGCCTCGTTATCCTCAGGATTTTTATCAGGGTGAAATTTCAAAGCTTTCTGCCTGTAGGCCTTTTTAATTTCCGCTTCTGTGGCGGTCTGCTCAACGCCAAGTACTTCGTAATAATCTCTTTTCGACATTTTTTATAATTGTCTTTAATATATTTGTAAACTCAAAAATTTTGGAGTTTCGATTTATAATGTTTATTGCCAGATTACAACTTTCGCATAACGGATAACTTTGTCATTCAGTAAATAACCCCTCTGTACTACATCGGCAATTTTTCCTTTTAAATCCTCGGAAGGAGCTGGTATGTATGTTATTGCTTCATGGAAATCAGTATCAAATTCTTTTCCT
>JAUVIX010000282.1 GCA_030592565.1 Chlorobiota bacterium | reverse complement strand
TTATTTATCATTTGTGTTTTGGAGTTTGCTAAAAAACAACCGTTTATGCAATAGTTGTCATTGGCAGGAATTTTCAGGTTGGCCTTGCGGGTTAGTATTCCGTAGCAATCTGTCGGAGTAAACGACAACAGATTGCCACAATACTCCTACGCTAAAGGCCAGCCTAACGGTATTTCGCAATGACGTATCGTTTAGCAATGACGTATCGTTTAGCAATGACAATAACTTTTCATATATTTGCAGCATGGAAAAGATCAAAGCCATAATTGTTGACGATGAACCCGATGCACGGGATATTATTGCAGACCTTTTATCCGACTTTTCTGATGTGGAGGTGCTATCAAAAGAAGAAAGTGTTGATAAGGCCTTAACCGTGGTGCGCAGGCTAAAACCCGACCTTATATTTCTTGATATTGATATGCCGAAGAAAACCGGTTTTGATCTAATCAGGGAGTTAAAGGAGTATAATTTAAATCCTGCCATTATTTTTGTCACCGCCTATAATGAATACGCCATAGAGGCTATTAAACATGCCGCTTTTGATTACCTTGTAAAGCCAATTGATATTGACGATCTCAAACAATCTGTTGAGCGGTATAAGAAAGAACGAAATTCTGCTCCCAGGCTCGACCGTATTGAAACCCTGCTAAAGTCAATGCAGGAGGAAAGACTGAAATTCAGTACCCGTACCGGATACATTTTTATTGACCCTTCTGAAATTATCTATTGCCAGGCTCATCATAATTATACTGATCTTATTATGACTAATGATAAAAAACAGACAGTTATCGTTAACATTGGACGGATTGAAAACATGCTTCCCAAAGCTAAGTTTATAAAAGTCAACCGGTCTGTAATAATTAATAAACAGTTCCTTACAGAAATAAACAGAAAAGAGAAGAAATGTATTCTTAGGGTAAATGATGAAGATATTTCATTTTGTATGCCCAAAGAGTATATTAAATTAACGTAAGAATAGTATTATGGGAGTATAGCATTCTGCCCGACCGAAATGACATTGCAAGGCACAAGACCCTGGAAAAGGGGCGCACAAATTGATATGACAATGGAAATCACAAATAATAAAATTAACTTTCAAATAAACTCCAAATTCTAATAATTGAAATTTCAAAAATACGACGACGTTTTGTTAATTGTTTTTTTTTGAATTAAGATTTATTTGTTATTTATCATTTGTGTTTTGGAGTTTGCTAAAAAACAACCGTTTATGCAATAGTTGTCATTGGTAGGAATCTAAGGGTTGCCTTGCGGGTTGGAATTCCGTGGTAATCTGCTTGTTTTTAAAGTAGTATGTTAATTAAAATAGATTGCCACGCTCCAATGCAATAGCTTGCCCTTCGCTCGCAATGACGGTAGGTTTCAGACAGATTGCCACGCAAAAATGCGGGATCGCGATGACGTTTGGTGGGGCAATGGGCAATCATAATGGGAGACACCACAGCCAGCCCTTTGTCGTCATTGGTAGGAATCAACATTAGAGCTATGCGAATAAGAAACAGCACTATTAGAATTTTCAAATGATTAGTACTAATTTTTTGTTAAAACATTTCAAATTAAATTTGGTTGTAGTATATATTTCCAAACAGGAACAACATTTATTATTCCTTCCTGAATAATTATTTCTTCTTCCGTATCGAAAGTTAAGATCAATCCTTTATTTAATCCAAATGTTTGCATTGCTTCAATAAGTCCCGAAATCTCTCTTTTCTTGTTCATATCATTTAATTCAAATGTTACCTGAACAAGCTGGTTAATATTTTTATCCTTTGAGCAAACAAAATCACATTCATTTTTCCCTGAGTAATAGTAAACATCATAAAATGAATTTAAGATATTATAAATAAGATTTTCCAGCAACCAGCCTTTATCTTTTGTCAGGGATGTTGAAATTATTGAAATAAACCCGTTGTCGATGATATACATCTTTTTATCATTTGCAATTTGCTTTTTTAGGCAATAATCAAATTTGTTGGCCTTTTTTCCTAAAAACGAATCTTCAAAATAATGTAAATAATTTTTCACAGTACTCACACTCCCCAAATCAATTACCTTGCGCAAAGAATTGTAGCTAAACCTTTTTCCGAAGTTTGTAATAATAAACTGGTAAAGTTCTTTTAACTGAATAAAATTATCGATCCTATATCTTACCGCTATATCTTTTATAACAATGTCTTCATAAGTTCCTGACAAAATTTCAATAGCTTCATATTTTAAAAATTCCGGCATACCACCCTTGAGTAAATAGCCCTGAAAATGCTGTTTTATTATTGCCCGCTTAGCTGTTTTATACACGTCTTCAGATTTGAACGGGAATTTGTTAAATTTTAAATATTCTGTAAATGTAAAGGGAGTAAGGTATGTGTCTATATGTCTGCCGGTAAGCCTGGAACCAATTTCTTTGGATAGTAAACTCGCATTGGAGCCTGTCAGGTAAAACTTGTAACCCGCATCAGAGAGCCTTCTGACAAAAGTTTCAAAGTTTTTAACATTTTGAATTTCGTCAATAAAAATTGTTTTCTTTTCACCAAAAAGTTCAATAGAGCTTTCAAGTATAAAATTGAAATTTTCTGCTAAAAAATTAAATAACCTTTCGTCTTCGAAATTGATATAATAGAAATCGGTATCGTTATATAAATATTTGATTATTTGCCGCATCAGTGTCGATTTTCCACAACGTCGTAAACCCGTTATTATATGAACAAAAGGTAAATTTTTCTTATCCATGACCTCGCTTAACACTTCCCGTTCAATCCCAATATCTTTTTGCAGAATTGTTTCTCTTTGTTCAATTAGTACCTGTTTGATAAGTTCAACTGCTATCATAAGCTTTGTTTTGATATTGCAAAGATATAAAATCTTTCGATGCGACTGAAAGATATTACAATAAATTGTTCAGTCCATTGGATGATTAGTACTAACTTTTTTGTTAAAATAGTTAAAATTCAAATTGTAATTCCCATCTGCCGCATCAAAATAGTGGCATTCATATTTTGTGAAACGCCGATGTGGAGCTTATAATCGAATGTTAGCTTGTCGTTAGAAATGTCAACTTCAAAGCAGCGATTTTTAATATTTTCGGGAAATGTTTTTTCAAGAATTCCAAGTGCCACATCGTGGGTAGCAATTATTCCGGTTGCTTTGTGTTGAATAAGCTGTTTTAGTAATGCTTCCGAACCGGTATGTTTATCTTTTGAGTTGGTACCCTTCAGAATTTCATCAAGGATAATAAAAATCTCCCTGCCCTCTTTTATTTCATCAATAATCCGTTTCAAACGTTTTAGTTCGGCATAAAAGTATGATTCATTTTCAGTGAGCGAGTCGGATGTACGAATACTTGTAAAAAGCGGAATAGGCCTGAACCGATAACTATCTGCACAGACTGGCGCTCCAATCATAGCCAGTATAAGATTCACGCCTACAGTACGGAGGTAAGTGCTTTTGCCGGCCATATTTGCACCTGTGATTATTACAAATTCACCGGTTTTAATACCAACCTCATTACCAACGAGTTGTTTTCTGTTTATAAGTGGGTGTCCCAGATTCACTGCTTCCATTAAAAATTCACCTGAAAGGATTTCAGGGAAAATATATTCATCACTATTAAAATAGTAGTTAGCGAGACTGTTAAGAGCATCTGTTTCAGCAATTATATTAAACCATTTTTCAACACTCTCTTTATGTCTTTTCTGCCATTTTTCAAGACGTAACATATGAAGGATATCCCACAGAAAAAGGCCGTTTAAAACTGCCCAGGCAATCATATTCAACCTATGATCAAGGGAGTTCAATATTTTGGAGAGCTTTTTTATGCTTTGGCAGGCTGACTGCTGTTTATCTATCAGTTTCTCTTTTAAGCTATTTATTAATGATGATTTTATTTCAAGTCCTTCAATCTCTTTGAGTAGCAAAGCATATTTATTTAGCACATCAGATGTTTTGCTAACCATATTATGCCGCGTATTTGTGCGTGCACTCATACTGCCTGCTAACCCCCAGGGAATCAGTAGATAAAGAAAATAAATCTGAAAACTGATATATCCAAGTGACAGAAATATGGTCAATAAAATTGTCAATATAGGAATCAGGTATATTAGGATTTTAAAAGCGACATTTTGGAAAAGGGCCGGCTGTTTTATCCAATCTGTTATTCTTTGTTTCCCGGAGCCATCATCATCAAGTGTAAGCCCTATAGCCCTGAATCTCTGTCTCCATTCAAGCTTATCCTTTAAATCAGCAACAGCCTCCTGACGATTCAAAATAGTTTTACTATTCATTTCAGGATTTAGAAGCCAGTCAGCAAGTTGTTTATATCCGGGATAGGTGGCAGATCTGTCGAGAAATTGAAATATCGAATGCTTTCCGAAAATATCAATGTCATTAATAAAGGGATGGTCAGGGTTGTTAAATTCCATACCGCTTTTAAATTGTGATGTTATTCCATCAAGTGCTTTCAGCTCATCCTCATTTACCTTAATGAATGCCTTATAAAGCTTTTTTTTGTCCAAAACCTTTGAGTGGTACTTAATAATGAAGATAAAAATAAGAACGGTTAATCCCAGGCTAATGACAACTCCTTCAGTTGAGCCGGATGAGGCAAATATGTAGATAAATATAAGTCCGGCAATAAACATTGCAAGCCGTAGCATAGATAACCGGCGGGCTATTTTCTGAGTTTGCCTGAACAGTTTTTTGTATTTCTCCAGCAGGTCACCGTATATCTGTTTTTCTTTTTCCATCATAAACCAGTAAATATATTGCAAAAGTAAGCTATAATTAATTGCCAATAGTATAACCAATACTACTAAAACACAAAAAACACGAAATCCCACAAAAGGTAATTATTCGTTACTACTTAGCAGGTGTATGTAAATGATATTCAATAGCCCCGTGCTTTAGCGCGGGGGTAAATAGTAAAAAAATATTGCAGTTTTGGCGGTCCCGATACATATCGCATTGGTGTCAACCTAAGGAACTGATAATTGAATAAAAATTAAGATAACGCTCCTCTGGAGCTTACTGTACACCTCTATTTGTTCTATAAATATTACGCACCTCTGGTGCTGAGACCTAAAGCCTCGGAGAGGCGAAATATTTATAGAACAAACAAAAAGTCA
>JAUVIX010000087.1 GCA_030592565.1 Chlorobiota bacterium | reverse complement strand
TCTGATACACTACCTAATCTGAGGAAACAATCAAGTATTGCAGGTCATTTTTCAATGCGATTATTTCGCAACAAATAAATTAGGATTTTATTATTAATCCCCAACTTTTTAACCTGTGCCATCTTTTGCTCACTGTTACAATCATTTTATCTTATTTTTGTTGACTGAAATGGGAGATCCAACAAATAAAATTCAATTAAACTCAATCTGGCTGAAAGCCGCGGTTGTTGGAGGGCTGTGGGCTTCTGTAGAGATTATTATCGGTAGCTTTTTCCATAATTTACGCATTCCGTTTGCAGGTTCGATGCTAGCCACCAACGGGACTATCCTTGCAATAGCATTCTACCAGATATGGCCGGAAAAAGGCCTGATATGGCGTGCAGGCCTGATAACTGCACTGATGAAATCCATATCTCCCAGTGCGGTCATCCTCGGCCCAATGTTGGGAATTATGACCGAGGCTTTAATTTTGGAACTTTTCATCAGGTTTTTCGGAAATAATCTCATTTCCCTTTCAATTGCAGGTGCTTTGAGTGTATCAAGCGCTTTTATCCACAAAATAATCAGCCTGCTTATCCTGTACGGATTGGATATTGCCAAACTTTATGCTGACATTTTTCATTTTGCAGCCAGACAATTAAGAATACAGAATGCCGACCCCTGGGACTTGATAATAGCACTAATCAGTGTGTACATAATTCTTGGTATTATTGCCGCATTTACAGGAATTCACATTGGGAAAAAATCGCAAAAGGCTATAATGGAGAAAAAGAAAAAGTCAGACTATAAACTCAAACCAATTACAAATAACAACATTCTTGTCGTAAATAAAGAACAAAAATTTTCCGTGCCTCTTTTATTCGTCCATCTTCTACTAATACCAGTGGGACTGCTTCTTGTCAACCTGACAAAACTTGAATGGTCAGTGGCTTTTATTTCATTTTATTCTATTGCCTGCATTTTAAGGTACAAAAGTTCGTTGAAAAGATTGCGTAAGCCGGTCTTTTGGATACAGCTCTTCATCCTGACCTTTCTCGCAGCCGTTTTCTGGAATGGGTTTAATTCATCGGGCTCATTCTTCGATACAGCAGGCCTTGAAATAGGATTGGGAATGAACATAAGAGCTATTTTTGTGGTGATTGCCTTTTCTTCCCTTGGCATTGAACTGCGAAATCCGGTTATCAAGGACTTTCTGTTCAACAAAGGGATGAGTGAAATCTATCTTGCCCTTAGCTTATCCTTTTCAGCACTTCCGGTTATGATCGAAGCAATGCCCAAACCAGCATATTTCCTGCGTCATCCGGTAGACAGCTTTTCGGAAATGATGATACAGGCAAATGAATGGCTTCTGGTGTTTGAAAGAAGTACTAAAATAGACTAAATCTCCTTAACAGCATCAACAGGCAACCAGCCAACACTTCCGCTGGCAATACGAATTTCGTACCACCCGCTTACTTTGTCAATTATCTTAACTTTAGAACCTTCATGAATCACAAAAAGATCAACGCTGGTTTCGCTTGGTGAGCTTTTTACCGTTAAAGTCGGGGTAAAAACGATTGCCTCTTTTTGATTATGTTCAACCTGATATTTTTCAAAGGCTAGAATAGAACTCAGAATCGTAATAAAAATAGCAAATACTCCTGCATAAAACGCAGCCTTACGGATAAACACTTTGTTTGACAGCAAATAAAATGCAAGCAAAAGGAAAAAAACAATGAAGAAAATTATACTTATCCAAGACCAGGTTGTGGAGCTTAACATGTTGTATATTGCCCTCCACCAGGTTTTAAAGAACAGCTCTGGCACAGGCTCAATCTTATCCACAATCTTAGTGTTGGCCACCCTCAGATTAAAATTAATATCCTCATCATTGGGTGACAGCTTTTTGGCCTTTTCATAATATAAAATTGCTGAGGGATAGTCGTCAAGTTTAAAGTAGGCATTCCCAAGGTTGTAATAAACCTCAGGAGATTCAAAGCCGTTTTCGATAATCTGAAGATAATCCTCAACGGCATTAGTATATAATTCCTTATTGTATTCTTCATTGGCCTTTGTATATAATGTATCTAACCCACCGGCAAATGCAGGTAGCAGATAAATTAAAAGGGCTAAAACAAAAAACACTTTCTTCATATTCGTTGTTCTGTTATTTAAGTTCACTTTCCAAAAGGCTAATAGCATTTATAGCTTCATTATAAATATTTTCCATTGTGTCGGCACTGTCACCAGGGGCAAATCGTGCAAATTCACAATTATTAAGTGTATCAATGAATGTCTTCACTGAATCTTCTTTCACATCTTTATTAATCATTATATCGTGAACAGTATCCATCGATAAGTTTGAAAGTGGGATACTGAATTTGTCGCTTAAATAGCCCCACAGAGCCTGGGAAATCTCAACAAAAAACTCATCTTTCTTCCTCTCTTTCATAAAAGAATTTGCCTTCTTCAGTTTGCTGTGAGCAACTTTGGTGGCTTTCCTGTTGCGCATAAGTGCAGTATTGCTTCGTTTTTCAAACTCTTTTTTCCAAAAAACAACAAACAAAATAAACAAGATTACAGGAGCAAGAAGCCAAATATAAAATGATAAAGAATTAAAGAAAAACAGGCCAATGGGTTTAAGATGTGAATCAATATTTTTAATATGTCTGATATCCGTTCCTATATAATTAATATCTTTTTGATTGATGTTACTGTATGTAACTCCTGAAGATGAGCCGTCTCCTTTTGCAACAATAATATTATATTCAGGACTTTGCAATGTGATATATCTCTTTTTTTTCAAACTATAGTAACTGAATTTTACCGGTGGGATATTAAATGAACCCGGATTACGTGGTATTATCAGATATTCAAATGTCTTTCTTCCCGAAACAGAATACTGGGTTGTTGTTATCTTTTTTGAAATTTTAGGGTCATAGACCTCAAAATCCGGTGGAAAACTTACTTCCAGCTTATCAACCAACTCAACATTCCCCTTACCACTAACAGTAAATTTCAATGTTATGGCATCATTTGCCTTACACTCGCTCTTATCTATTGATGAACTGAAATCAAATTCACCGACAGCTCCATTAAAATCAGCAGGCATATTTTGTGACGGCAAAGGTTTAACATTAATCGTAATCGGTTTTGTCGTCAGGTTGAGGTCAACGGTTTTATACCGGTTATAAAACGGATCGTTAAAAAAATTATCAAAAAACGGATCGTTTGAGCGCCTTTGGGTTTTAGTTTTCAGTTGGGCCTGACACATTGCTTCAGCAGGTTCGATTACAAGTTTTCCACTACGTTGAGGAAACAAGGCATACTTCTTTATCTCGGCAACATTAAAACGTTTCCCTTTATAAGTTTCTTCATATTGCTTATAACTCGTACTATTTTTTAAAAGATTATTAACCCAAAATCCAGGGAATGAAGGTTCCTTGTTAAATTGGGGTGATGAAATATTTATCCTAAAGTACAATTTATATGTAACCAGTATTTGCTCGCCTTGCCCTGGGTTCCTCTTATCAACAAGCACCCTGATAAAAACATCATCTTTTATATCTGTTGAAGAGTTAGAAGATGGAGTTGAAGAATCATATCCTGTATTACTGCCTCCAGAACTCCCCTGTTGTTGAGCCTGATTATTACTTTTTACAACCTGTATCTTAACTGCATTTGATTTATATGTTTTATCATCTACCTTAATTGTGGCAGGAGGAATTGTAAATATTCCATCCTTATTACCAACAACGTAAAGTGTATATGAGTTTTCCACCGATCGGCTAACTTTTCCGTTAATTATCTGAATACTTGAGCTTTGCGATGTGTGCGGACCTGAAATAACCATAAAATCCTTCATGTCGGGAGTACGAAACTCCTTGCCGTTAGCATTAAGGGTATAGATAACCTGAAACCTCTCACCTGTGCGCACAACATCCCTTGCCGAAGCACTGAAAACAACATCCTGTGCAATAGTGGCAGAAGTGACAATCTGTAAAATAAATAATATAAATATTATGGGTTTCCTCATTTTAATTCGCAAAAATATCTATAATAACTTGATTCTCTCTTTTTTATTACCAATCTTTTTCAATACTTTTAGCTCTCACACCTTTCATCTTTTGCTTTTTGACTTTCTCAAGGGTCTTTTTTTCA
Organism: Chlorobiota bacterium; assembly: GCA_030592565.1. Taxonomy (GTDB): domain Bacteria; phylum Bacteroidota; class Bacteroidia; order Bacteroidales; family JAADJA01; genus JAADJA01. Next base: position 7,665 of record JAUVIX010000087.1, on the reverse strand, counting down.
TTGTTTTTCAATGCAGCAAGCATTCTTTCTGCATCCTTTTTCGATATCTGTTTCGATTGTTGCTGTTGTTGCTTCTGCTGGTCCTGTTTTTGTTGCTGATCCTGCTTCTGCTGTTGATCCTGCTGATCTTTCTGCTGTTGATCCTTTTTGTCTTCCTGATCCTGTTTGTCTTTTTGATCCTGATCTTTGTTTTTATCCTTGTCCTGATCTTTATCTTTATCCTGATTCTTTTGTTGCTGCTGCTTTAGCATTTTCTTTGCATACTCAAGATTGTATTTGGCATCAAAGTCATCAGGCCTGAGTTTTAATGAATTTTTATAAGAATTGATAGCTTCATCATACTTTTTCGACTGGAGCATAGTATTTCCAAGATTATACCAGGAGTCGGCCTTTGCATTATCACTCGGTCCGGTTTCTGACAGATTTTGATACAATTTTGCAGCATCTTCAAAATTTTCCTGCTTATAAAGTGCATCACCAAGATTGAATTGGCCTTTTGCCGACTCGGGATTCTTCTCAAGAGCCTTCATGTAGTCAACCTCTGCATCCTGATAATTCTTCTCCACAAAAGAATTGTTTCCCTTACGGATATATTTATTTTCCTTCTGCGAGAATACGCTCACAGCAGCTAATAACAATATGACAATTATTAATGACCTCATTTGTACATCCAGCTTTTCTTGTTAAACAAATCTACCTTTTTCGACCATTTGGGTTTCTTCTCAAATACCATTAATTCAATCAAAATGAATACCAAACTTAGTGCAATGAAATATTGAAACCGGGATTCATAATCTGAAAACATTTTGCTTTCAAATTTTGTCTTTTCAAGCTTGTTAATATCATTGAATATTTTCCTTAATCCAGTTTGTGTATTATTTGCTCTAACATAAATTCCTTTACCTGTTGCTGCAATTTGCTGCAAAGCAGACTCATTAAGTTTTGTGATAACTGTACTGCCCTGCCTGTTTTTCTTGTAACCTGTACGTCTATTATATTTATCATATACCGGTATTGGGGCTCCTTTGGCAAGGCCCATTCCAATAGTGTAAACCCTGATACCCTTTGAAGTTGCATTACCGGCTGCTTCTATGGCATCATCTTCATGATTTTCACCATCGGTAATAACAATTATCGCCCTGCTGTGTGTATCATCATCAAAAGAAGTTATTGCAAGCTCAATAGCATCGCCAATTGCAGTCCCCTGGGTAGGTACATCCTTAGTGGTAACTGTTGTCAGAAAGAGTTTTGCAGCCGAATAGTCAGTAGTTATTGGCAACTGAACATATGCCTTGCCGGCAAATACAATAATCCCAATTCTGTCGTTTCCCATTTTATCAACCAGTTTAGAAATTGCCTGCTTTGCACGTTCCAGCCTGTTAGGTTTAATATCTTCGGCAAGCATACTGTTCGACACATCAAGAGCTACAACCACATCAATACCTTTTCTTTCAGCTTCAACCAGCCTGGAACCAACCTGCGGATTCGACAAACCAAAAACAAGAAAGACAAAGGCAAACACCAGTAAAATGAACTTTACAATAAGACGATTTTTAGAAACATCAAGCAATAATAAGCCAACAATTCGAGGCTCACCATACGACTCCAATCCATTCTTCTTCCACCTTAGCATCCACCAAAAGAGAACTATCAGCAGCGGAATAAGCAGCAAAGCATATAAAATATCCGGATGTTCAAATCGAAACACTCCCATTTTCATCTGATTTTATTTACGGCATCGTTCTAAAAACCGTATATCTAAATAACATTTCAAATATTAACAATACCAAAGCAATCAATGCAAAAATAAAAAACTCCTCACTCTTATGTTTAAATTCAGTAACATCAATCTTCGACTTTTCCATTTTGTCAATCTCTCTGTAAATCTCTCTCAACTTTCTGTTACTTGTTGCTCTGAAATATTTCCCATCGGTCATATTGGCAACTTTCGTCAGCAAGTCCTCATCAATCTGTACTGTAACATACTGAGTCTGAACACCAAACGGAGTTTGTACAGGATAAGGAGCAGTTCCCTCGGTACCTATACCAATCGTATAAATCCGTATTCCAAAAACTTTTGCTATTTCAGCAGCCGACAACGGATCAAGTGAACCCATATTATTAACACCGTCGGTCAGGAGAATTATCACTTTACTTACGGCCTTACTATCCTTCAATCTGTTTATTGCTGTTGCCAATCCGTCACCAATTGCAGTACCATCCTCAATCATTCCACTTCTAACCTCTTTAAACAGATTTTTGATTATAGCGTGATCAGTTGTCAGCGGGCATTGTGTAAAAGCTTCGCCACTGAAAATGACCAGGCCAAATCTGTCATCAGGCCTACCTGAAATAAACTCAGAAGCAACCTCTTTTGCCGCTTCCAGCCTGTCGGGTTTCAGATCCATAGCAAGCATACTACCCGAAACATCGAGTCCCATAACAATATCAATCCCCTCAATACTTATATTCTTACTCTTGGAGCTGGATTGTGGCCGTGCCAGTGCAATAATAAGTAAGCCTATGGCCAGAATTCGCAAAACATACAATCCAAAATAAAAATATTGCTTAGCGGTTTTCTTTCCCAACTCAAAACTTTCTGTTGAAGAAACCTGAAGCATAGCATAATCCTTTCTCTGCCTGTACCAATACCAAAGCCCTATCAAAGGCAGTATCAATAACAGATACAAATAATGCGGATATGCAAATACAAGATTATTAAACATCTCTCAACTCTTTATTTCTGTTCCTTCTTTTCATTATTAACTACCTCATTACCGACGACATCAACAGGGTCCTTTTCAGATTTATCTTCGGGCTTTCCTTCAATTTCTTCCGTTATACTCTCAGGCTGAACCGGAGATTGTTGTATATGCATTGTCTCTTTCACAAAATCCATTGCATTGTTCAGGCTCAAATCGTTTTCTACCGGCAATGGTTGCGCCTTTGCAAACTTAACCAGATCAGCAAGGACAAATGTATCTTTCAGTTTTGCAAATGCCTGTTCATTAACAGATGTAGGCTCAAGACTTTCAGCAATCTCTTCGGTTGTCATCTCCAAAGCATGTATTCCAAATCCCTCCGATATATATATCCTTATAATATCAGTCAATTCAGTATGATATTCCTTAACCTTTCCATTCTGCCATAACTTTTTAAATCGCAAGGTCTCAAGAGCATCAAATGCAATCTGGTGAGACGGAAGTTTTGGCTTCCTGGCTTTGAAAACCGGTTCATCATGTTTTTTCTTCTTTAAATAATAGAATAATAAAAATCCTATTAATGCTAACGCGAGACCCAAAAATATCCAGGGTAATGCTTCTCTGAATGTATAAGGTGCACCGATTGGCATCTTAATATCTTTAAACACCTTAGTTGTATCAACCTCAACAGTATGAACAGCTAAAAGCAGAGGTGATGTTTCCACAAAATGAACTACTGTATCGTCCGATTCCCAAAATCTAAATCTAAAGGGAGGGATCGCGTAATAACCCGAATCGAAACTCGTAATTATCAGGCTTTGTGTATAAAAAGCATTGTTTGCGTCTGATGGAATAGTGTCAATTCCAGAACGGTCAACCACCTCAACAGCAGTAACAATAGTGTCATTAATCTGAGGCCATACAATTTCAACACCTGAAGGCCCTGAAAATGACAATTGCAGTTTAATCTGGTCTCCAATAGTAATATCCGTTGTATCCAGCTTTGCAATAGCCTCGGTTTGTCCTTTCGCTATAAGCTGAAAGAACAACATTATCAATATGATCGCTATTTTATATAAGGTATTCATATTAAAACCTTGCTTCCCTTTTCTTAAACAAATTAACCAACGGTTTTACATAATCCATATCTGTACTGAATATAGCATAATCAATTCCGCTCTTTAAAAAAACATTCTTCAGATATGCCTCATGCTCCCTCCACCATTTGCTGTAATTATTTCTGACTTTGTCGCTTGAGCTATCCACCCACATCTTCTTCCCTGTTTCCTTATTAAAAACTTTAAGTAAACCAACTTTAGGCAGTTCTGCTTCTCTCTTATCATAAACCCTCAGAGCCACAACATCATGCTTGCTCCTTGCAATCTTAAGCGCATTATCAAAATCCTTGTCCATAAAATCAGAAATCACAAATGCAGTACACCTTTTCTTGATCGCATTTGTAAGATAACGCAATCCTTCCGAGACATCTGTTTTCTGGCTTTCGGGATGAAAATCAATCAGTTCACGTATTATCCTTAAAATATGGGAGCTTCCTTTCTTCGGAGGAATAAATTTCTCCATCTTATCGCTAAAAAATATCACCCCGACTTTATCATTGTTCTGAATAGCTGAAAATGCGAGTACAGCAGCTATCTCGGTCATCTGCTCCTCTTTTAGCTGAACTCTTGTACCAAACTCGTTGGAGCCACTCACATCGATCAGTAGCATTACTGTCAATTCACGTTCCTCTTCAAAAACCTTAACAAAAGGATGATTGAATCGTGCAGTAACATTCCAATCAATATTTCGGATATCGTCGCCAAACTGATATTCGCGAACTTCGCTAAAGGCCATACCCCTCCCCTTAAAAGAACTGTGATAATGCCCGGAGAATATCTGGCTCGACAGTCCTTTTGTCTTTATCTCAATCTTACGTACCTTTTTAAATATTTCTTTCGCTTCCACGTTTGTCAATCCTAATTTATTTATTACTGCTTTCGATTGAACTTGTTAAATCTGTTAAACCCTTTTTCATAGAACATAATCACCATTTTACACTTTTCCTCCTGCACCCCCTGCCCCCTGACGGGGGAGCCTGCCGCATTTCTCCCCTTCAGGGGAGATGTCCAACGGACAGAGGGGTGATTTTACGGCACCTCCACTGTATTCAAAATTTCATTAATAATATCCTCAGTTGTGATGTTTTCGGCTTCTGCCTCATAAGTAAGTCCAATTCTGTGACGCATTACATCGTGTGCTATTGCTCTGATATCTTCGGGAATTACATATCCTCTCCTTTTTATAAAAGCATAAGCTTTTGCAGCAAGAGCAAGATTAATACTTGCACGTGGTGATGCTCCAAAATTAATAAGCCCTTCAAATTTCGATAATTTATATTCCGATGGAAACCTTGATGAAAATACAATATCAGTAATATAATTCTCAATTTTTTCGTCAAGATAAACTTCACGGACAACCTCTCTGGCTTTAATTATATCATCAGTTTTCAGCACCTTATTTGGTTTTGGGAAAGAGCCTGCTATATTTTCCCTGATAATCATCTTCTCCTCTTCCTTCTTTGGATATGAAATTACAACCTTTAGCATAAAACGGTCAACCTGAGCTTCCGGCAAAGGATATGTTCCTTCCTGCTCAATCGGATTCTGGGTTGCCAATACCAAAAAAGGTTCCTCAAGGGGATAAGTAGTATCGCCGATCGTTACCTGACGCTCCTGCATAGCTTCGAGCAAGGCACTCTGTACTTTTGCCGGAGAACGGTTTATCTCATCTGCCAGGACGAAGTTTGCGAAAATAGGCCCTTTACGAACCATAAATTCTTCTTTTTTCTGACTGTATATCAAAGTACCGAGGAGGTCGGCAGGTAAAAGGTCAGGCGTAAACTGAATACGGGAAAATTTAGCATCTACCGCACTTGCCAGAGAAGTTATAGCAAGTGTTTTTGCCAATCCGGGAACCCCTTCAAGCAGGATATGACCGTTAGCAAGGAGTCCAATCATAAGCCTTTCGACCATTTGCTTCTGGCCAACAATAACCTTGTGCATCTCCATATTGAGAATATCTACAAATGCACTCTCTTTTTGTATGCGTTCGTTCAGTTCTTTAATATCTGTCTGCATCATAATTTTAAAATTTTAATTGAAACGCAAAAGTATATATCAAATTATTAAGACCCGTACAATTCGTTGTTAAATAATGTTAAAGGAAGGGGGGTTTTGATTTACGATTGGAGGGGGAAAAGCTGTCAAGCACAATTGAAAAATTTTGCCTTGACTAAAATAAAAAAACTTGAAAATTGTTGATAATAAACATCTAGGTAAATACTATAGACCTCATCAAACCATTGTGGCCGTAGAGAGAGAGAGAGAGAGAGAGAGAGTAAAAACGTCAAATCCATTCTACACATTTTGCAATTACCAATTCGCAACACCGTTTTTTACAAACCTGTAAACTTATATAATTTTAAAATAATGAGCCCATATTTTAAACAATCATTTTCAATCCGAAACTTTTTAATTCTAATTCCAATGTTACTACTTGCTTTTACTGCTGGGGACAGCAAGAGTGAATATTTTATACCTTCAGGGGCTGCTCCTGTTTTTAGCAGTGATATTGATATAGATGGGGATATTGATATCCAAATTGGGCATTTCTATTCTTCTCAAACAGGATGGGGAGGGTTTTCTTTTTTGCAAAATGATTCCTATGGATATTTCATTTTGACAGATTCATTATATACTTATGACAACCAAAACATTGTTTATTCGGTGGATATTTTAGGTTGCGAAACCCCTGAAATCTTAGGCCGGCACTGGGATGGGCAACAGACAAACCTAACTATTATTGAAATAAACAATGGCAATTATGATATTTCATATCATCCAATGTGCAATAATCTCACTCATTATAATTACGGTGATATTACGGGCAATGATGCTATTGATTTTGTCTTTATCTCAAACAACGACTTTCTCTGGGGCATAATATACAATGACGGAACAGGCAACTTTTCCACACCTGAATATTTCGATCTGGATTACCCACCATTGGATATTGCTTGTACTGATTTGAATGGTGATGGCAGGGATGATGTGATAATAACTGATTATATAATTGAGGTATATTTTAGCACCGAAACTGGTTTTGAACAACAATTACTTGGCTATGCAATCCCTTGGTCAAGCGGTTTTAAGATTCTTCCTTCCGATTTTGATAATGATGGGGATACGGATGTTATTGTAACTGCTCATTCCAATAGCAATCACAGCAATGTATATATGTTCGAAAATCTCGGAAACAATCAGTTTTACGAACATCCGTATTTCGAGTTTACCCCCTTTTGCTCATACTCCCAAATAGCCGATTTTAATAATGATTCTTTACCGGATATAGTTTTTGTGGCTTATGACGATGCAGGTTTGTATATTTATAAAAATACTGGAGGGTTTCAATTGGGTTATGATCAGTTTATCGCTGTTGACAATGATGCTATGCTCCAAGAATTAACCTGTGCCGATTTTGATAACAATAGCTACGAAGATATTGCCCTTGTAAAGGGTTATTGGGGGGCATTAACACCATCAAAACTACAGGTTTTGTTCAATGACGGAATGGGTGGTTTCATTGATGACCCTATTGTCAATACAGTTGAACAAAACCATTATGACAAAGCTATGTGTTGCTTTCCAAACCCAATGAAACATGAAACAAATTTTAAAATAGATATAAAAGAAACAGCACGTGTGGAGCTGACCGTTTATGACTTGCAGGGTAAGTCAATAATTAAAATGATTAATAACAAATTGGAAGGAGGTATCCATAAAATAAAATGGGACGGGGTTGACCAAGGTGGCAACCAATGCAAGCCCGGCCCTTATCTGCTCACCTTTAAGGTAAACAGTAAAGCCCTACAAACAATTAAACTGCTCAAAATTTAACAAAATTT
>JAUVIX010000132.1 GCA_030592565.1 Chlorobiota bacterium | reverse complement strand
CAATGGTAAATTATTAGGTACAAAGTTATTTAAAGACATATGGATTCAACCGGCTGCAGGTGATGCTGGAGGAGCTTTAGGTGCAGCTTATCTGGGTTGGTATTTATGGAAAGGAGAAAAAAGAAAAGTAAACAACAACCCTGATGCAATGAAAGGTGCATACCTGGGACCAGAATTTGACGAGAAGGATACTTTAGGAGTTATTGGAAAATATAATGCTCAATATAAATATTTTAAAGATTTTAATAAACTAATAAAAGTTGTTGCAACCAAAATTTCAGAAGGTAATGTTATAGGTTGGTTTCAGGGCAGAATGGAATATGGACCACGAGCATTGGGGAATAGAAGTATTCTTGGCGATGCAAGAAACTCTGAAATGCAAAAAAAGATGAACCTGAAAATTAAATATCGCGAAGGATTTAGACCATTTGCACCAACAGTATTAGAGGAGGATATTCAAGAGTTTTTTGATATGGATTGTACATCGCCATATATGTTACACGTTATTCCGGTAAAAAAAGAAAGACTAAAACCCTTACCTGAAGGTTATAACAAAATGGAACTCTATGACAGATTATATTATCTTCGTTCTGATGTGCCTGCAATTACTCATATTGATTATTCCGCAAGAATTCAAAGTGTGAACAAGAACACAAATCCCAAATATTGGAGGTTAATTAATGAGTTTAAAAATCAAACCGGTGATGGAGTAATTGTAAATACAAGTTTTAATGTTCGCGGAGAGCCAATAGTTTGTACTCCTGATGATGGATTCAGATGTTTTATGCGAACAGAAATGGATTTTCTCGTAATCGGTAATTATTTATTTGATAAAAACAGACAAGAACAATTAATTAATGATTCAAATTGGAAAGAGGAATTTAAGTTGGACTAATTAATATTTAAAATATTATGACCGAACTGGAAAACAAAAGAATAAAAAAGATAACAAAGTGGAAACTAGCAAAATTCATATTGTTTATTACAATTGCTTCATTTGTATTTTTCATCGTTTTATCAGAAATATATCTTGCTATTTTTAATCCTCAACCATATTTATATCCAAGACTTAGTTATTCAGAAGAATACAGAAAAATTCCTCCAAAAAATACTACAATGGAACACGGAGTACCTCCTAACAAAAGATTTTACACTGTAAATCAGTATCATTTAAGAGGGAAGCTAATCCCTATATCTAATGAATATGACAAGCCAAATATTATACTATTAGGTGATTCATATACATTTGGAATGGGTGTTAATGATGGTGATGAATATGCAGCAATTATGGCTGACAAGCTTAATCTAGATTATAATTTAATAAATCTAGGAGCTGGAGGTTGGGGATTAACACAACAGATAAAAAGGTTTTATGAATTTGGGCAACTTTATGATCCAGAAATAGTTTTTCTACTGTTTTGCAGCAATGATCCTGATGATAATTTGAGAGATTGCTGTACAACGATAGAAAATGATCGATTTACGTTTTCAAATTTTAGTAAAAATGACAATTTTACTATTTACAGACTGAATAAATTATTATCTAAGTCAATTATTCAAAAAAGCAATTTATATATGGCGCTTAAGGGAATTATCTGGCCACTTGTTCAAAAAAGTCAAATCAATAACACAGTTAATAGAAATAGGGGAAATGGCAACCAAGTAAACCACAAAATTCCATTAAATGAAAAAACATATAGCGAATTACTCAATTTATTTGCAAAAGATTTACATAAAAAGGGAATTAAATTCTATTTCGCATCTGTAAATATCTATTCTAACAACGAGAAGACGTATCAATTAGACCAATTTCCAAACATTAAGGAAAATATTTTTAAACTTGAATCATTAGGTCTTATTGATTATATTGATATTAATAGATGGTTTACAAAAGATGATATTATTTTTTCACCAGTAGGTCATTATGACAAAAGATGGAATTTTGTTCTTGGAAAAAACCTGGCTAAATATATCTTAAATAGTTCAGCCACAAGGCAAATAATTCCTGATGATAACTAAAATACAAAATCCGTTACATCATCTTTTTTATATTTAACTTCCTATTGACAATACACCCAAAGTTAACTGAAACATAATAACAACCAATTCGTATTCCTATTTATATATTATATTTGCGCCAAGATCTGAACCCAATAATGCAATATGACAATTAAAGCTATTTATAAAAATTAAATAAAACGAAATTAAGTGTGCGGAATAGTCGGAATAATAAATAAAAATCATAACAATCCTGAATTAAGGATATTAAAGGAAATGGCTGATAAAATCAGCCATCGGGGTCCTGATGATGAGGGATCCTTTATTGATAACCAGGTAGGTTTTTATCATAAGAGGCTTTCTATTATTGATATTAAAAACGGAAGGCAGCCAATGACTTCCGGCTCTAACACAGTAATCTTTAATGGAGAAATCTATAACTATATTGAATTAAGAGATTCCTTAATAGCTCGTGGCTATAGATTTGAGACTAATTCAGATACTGAGGTAATTCTTAAGATGTATGAAGAGTATGGAGAAAAGTGCGTTGATCTGTTTAATGGGATGTTTGCCTTTGTAATTTATGATAAGGTCAAGTCAAATATCTTCATAGCTCGTGATCATTTTGGTATTAAGCCTTTGTATTTTTCTGATAAAAAGGAGCAGTTCATTTTTGCATCAGAAATAAAAGCTATACTTGCACACCCGTCAGTCAAAGCAGAACCTGACTATGACTCAATGAATGAGTATCTGACATTTCAATTTGTTTTAGGTGATAAAACACTTTTTAAAGATATCAGGAAAGTCCTTCCAGGTCATTATATCATAATTAACCTGAATACGATGAAATCAAATCAGGTTAAATACTGGGAACCTGATTTTCATCTTGACTACGATCATACAAAGCATTTTTTCGTTAATGAACTAAAGAGATTACTTGATGACACTATTAAAATTCAATTGAGAAGTGATGTTCCTGTCGGCACATATCTCAGTGGTGGAATGGATTCGAGTATCGTTACATTAATTTCTTCAAACTATCTTAACAACTTACAGACGTTTACAGGTGCATTTAATGAAAGTGAAGATTTCGACGAAACAAAATACGCACGAGAAGTTGCTAAAAAGGCCGGAGCAAAAATTCACACCATTTACCCCACGGCAAAAGATTTTACAGAAATACTACCTAAATTAATATATCATTTGGATGAGCCTGTTGCAGGCCCCGGCTCTTTCCCCCAATATATGGTTTCAAAACTTGCAAAACAAAATGTCACAGTAGCCCTTGGAGGCCAGGGAGGTGATGAAATTTTTGGAGGATACGCCCGCTATATGGTTGCCTATTTCGGGCAGGCTATCAAGGGTGCCATTAAGGAAACGAATGAAGAGGGTGAGCACATTGTTTCTCTATCTTCTATAATACCTAACCTTCCATATATTCACAGGTATATACCTATGATCAGGGACTTTTGGAGCAAAGGCGCTTTCGAGGAGATGGACAGAAGCTATTTCAACCTAATCGACCGAAGCAGTTCATCAATGGATTATTTTACTGATGGTTTCATAAAGGATTTTGACAAAGAAAAGGTATTCCGGCATTTTCAGGAAATTTTTAATAATCCTGATACAAAATCATTCTACAATAAAATGACCCATTTTGATATGTTCGGAAGTTTACCTGGACTACTCCAGGTTGAAGACAGAGTTAGTATGGCGGTATCTCTGGAATCAAGAGTTCCTTTGCTCGACAGAAGGATAGTTGACCTTGTTTCAAAAATGCCGGCAGCTATGAAATTTAAAGGTGGGGAGATGAAGCATCTTTTAAAAAAAGCAGTCAAAGATATTTTACCACCTACGATATATAACAGGAAGGACAAAATGGGTTTTCCAGTACCTTTGCATATCTGGATGAAAAATGGTGAAGTGTCTGACTTTGTTCGTGAAATTCTACAATCGAAAAGTGCAAAAGAGAGAGGAATTTTCAACCCTGATAAGATTGACCTGTTATTGAATTCCGAGAGACCATTCGGAAGAGCGCTATGGGGTTTATTATCCCTTGAGCTCTGGTTTAACCAATTTATTGACAAATAAATAATTCTATAAAAATGAAAATTAAATTAAATAAAAAAATAATATTTGACTGGAAAGTAAATAAAATTGCAATTATAGGACCCGGGATTGTAGGAATGCCAATGGCAGCTCTTCTTGCAGATGAAAGAATAAAAATTGGAACTGATGAACCTGCAAAAGTACTTGTAGTTCAACGAAACTCCACAAACTCCGGATGGAAGGTTGATGCAATTAATTCGGGAAAGTCGGTTATTGGTGGTATTGAACCGGGTCTGAATGATATTGTCGAGCGTAACGTCGCAGATGGAATCTTAAGCGCTACTCACGATTATGACCAGTTGAGAGATGCGGATGTGATTCTCATTTCAATCCAGACAGACAAAAAAGGATTTGGACCGGATTATGGCCCTTTATTCGGAGGATTGACGAAGTTAGCAGAGGCTTTGCAAAAAAAACCGGAAGATAAAATTCCTCTGATTATTTTTGAATCCACACTTGCTCCTTCTTCTATGGCAACAGTTATAAAGGAGCATTTTGAAAAATACGGATTAATAGAGGGTGAAAATATTTTACTTGGCAACAGTCCCAACAGGGTGATGCCGGGAAGACTCGTTGAACGTGTGGCAGGTTCCGATAAATTAGTTGCAGGCTTGCATCCCGAGACACCAAAAATGATAAAGCATTTGTATTCTCACATTGTTACAAATGGCGAACTGTTTGAGACAAATAGCCTAACAGCTGAAATTGAAAAAACACTCGAAAATGCTTACCGCGATGTCAGAATTGCATTTGCAACAGAAATTGTTAGGTATTGCGACGACAACAATATTGATTTCTATCAGGTCAGAGAAATAATAAATAAACGCCTGTCGCAGCAGGATAACGCAAATGATGATCCGAATGCAGTGCCTTCAGGAGGATTGCTTATTCCGATGATAGGTGTTGGTGGCCATTGTCTGCCAAAAGATGGGATTCTTCTGTGGTGGAGAAAGATTGAAAGTGGAGCTGACACATCAAATAGCCTTATAATAAAATCCAGAGACATCAATAACCAATCTCCGGCAGAGACAATCCGACTGGCGGAGAGAGATTTTGGTGATTTATCGGGAAAGCGCATTTCGCTTCTTGGTGCAGCCTACAGGTTTAATTCTGAGGACACCAGAAACTCCCCTACTCTTGCCTTAGCTAAACTTCTTAAAGAAAAAGGTTGCAGTGTTACCATCCATGATCCGTTTGTAAAAACAGATGATCAGAATTTAATGGAATATGGTTTTCTGGACATTTTTACAAATAATATGCAGGAATCATTGCAAGGAGCAGATTATGCTATTCTATGTACAGCCCACAAATATTATCTCGACAACTATAATAAAATATTTGAATATGCTTCTAAGTTGCTTGGAATGGTTGATGGTTGTAATATATACGGGAAAGATATATCTAAAAAAACACCAGTCAAATATATCGGAATAGGAAGAGGCAAAAACAAACCTACTGATAGTTTTATTGATTTTGTTTTTAGGAGTTTCAATGCTATTGAGAAAGGAATTGGAAATGAGCTTAACAGTATTATTGAGTTCCTGAATGATAATTATGCAGCAGATGAATTCAACAAAGCAAGATTCCAAAAAGTAAGAGTTCTAGCTGATACCTGCTCTACAGGATGCAGTATTGTCAATCCTGACAAAATAAGTAAAATTGAACCATTTAATGGCTTCTATTCTGAGTTGGTTGAATGTGCAGCTAATGCACAATAACTACTGATTTTTTGCAAATTTATTTGATTTTGAAAAGAAAGTAATGGATAAAAAAATAGGAATTGTTGGCGGTGGAATCCTGGGAATGACATTGGCATACCGATTATCGCAAAAGGGATATTCAGTAACCATTCTGGACGCTGCAAAATCTACTGGCGGGCTTGCTTCTGCATGGCAGATTGATGATGTTATATGGGACAAATTTTATCATGTAATTTTAATGTCAGACAGTTATACAAGAAATATCCTGAAGGAGTTGAAACTTGATAAGGAAGTTAACTGGGTGGAAACTAAAACTGGATTTTATTCAGATGGCAAACTCTACTCTATGTCCAATTCAATGGAGTTTTTAAAATTTCCGCCACTTGACCTGATTAGTAAATTCAGACTTGGTTTTACCATTTTTTATGCCTCCCGCATAAAAAACTGGAAGAAGCTTGAAAAGGTAACAGTTGCACAATGGCTTACAAAACTTTCTGGTAAAAAAACTTTTGAAAAGATGTGGCTTCCACTTCTCAAATCAAAACTCGGAGAGATGTACACCAAAACATCGGCAGCATTTATATGGGCAACTATCCAGCGAATGTATGCAGCAAGAAGAAGTGGGCTCAAAAAGGAGATGTTTGGCTATGTGAATGGTGGATATGCCACAATACTTGACAAATTCAGCAAAAAACTGGAGTCTCAGGGAGTAAATACTTTGACCGACCATCGAGTAAAGCAAATCAGAAAAGACAAAAATAATAAATTCACTATTGACTTCATTAATCAGATGTCACAGGAGTTTGATGAAGTAATTGTCACAACTCCTTCACCGTCCATACCGGCGATGTGTCCTGATATACCAGGCAGCGAAAAATCAAAGCTTTCTCAAACTCAATATCTTGGTGTTGTTTGTGCTGCTCTATTATTAGATAAGCCGATATCTCCCTATTACGTCACAAATATTACAGACAAAGGGTTCCCGTTTACAGGTGTAATTGAGATGACAGCTCTGGTAAACACAAAGCAAATTGGGGGAAAACATCTTGTGTATCTACCAAAATATGTAACTCCCGATGATCCGGTATTTGATAAAAGTGATAACGAAATAAGTAATTTGTTTATTGAGAATCTTTTAAAAATGCATCCGCATGTTTCCCGGAATAATATCCTGTTTACAGGTATTGCAAGGGCTAAACAGGTTTTTGCTCTATCTACGTTAAATTATTCGGAGTCTCTGCCCAATACAAAATCAAAAATTGAGGGTCTCTATTTTCTAAATTCCTCACTCATTACCAATGGCACTTTGAATGTGAATGAAACGATTCAGTTGGCAGAAAAGGCAGTGGAGAAATATTTTTAATATTTAAAAAATGGCAAAGAAAAAACCGACAGCAAGTCTTTCGCTCGACCTTGATAATTTATGGTCGTATAAAAAAATTCATGGTGGAGATGACTGGAAAGATTTTCCTTCATATCTCGATAGGTTTGTTCCGTTTGTTCTTGATATTCTTGACGAACTTGGGTTAAAAATAACCTTTTTCATTGTTGGGCAGGACGCTGCACTTAGTAAAAACGAGAAGGCAATTAAAATGATTTCCGACAGAGGACATGAAATTGGGAACCATTCCTTTAACCATGAATCCTGGCTTCATCTATATTCAAAAAAGGAACTTGAATTTGAAATCCTTGAAACAGAAAAGTATCTGTTGCAGATTACCGGTCAAAAGACTGTAGGATTCAGGGGGCCTGGTTTTTCGTGGTCGATGGATCTTTTTGAGGTTCTTTTTGAAAACGGCTATAAATTTGATGCTTCCATATTGCCAACCTGGATTGGACCGTTTGCTAGAAAATACTATTTTATGACTGCTGATCTTACTCCTGAGGAGAAAGAAATCAGGAAACTTCTATTCGGAAGGTTCAGAGACGGATTTCGCCAGGTAAAGCCATACTACTGGAATTTACAAAATGGCAACAAGCTGCTCGAAATTCCGGTTACAACATTTCCTGCTTTCAGGATTCCGTTTCATCTTAGTTATCTGCTCTTTATCAGCAACATCTCTCCTGCCCTGATGAAGCTTTATTTCAATACTGCTTTATTGAACTGCAAAATTGCAAAAGTACAGCCTAGCTTTTTACTTCATCCGCTGGATCTGATTGGCGGCGATATGGTTGAAGAACTAGCCTTTTTCCCGGGAATGAATATCCCGACAGATAAAAAAGCCGCAAAATTCAAAGAAGTTATTAAAATGTTTCAGAATAAGTTTAACATTATCAGTATGGGAAAACATGCTAATTTGATAAATGAATCAAAATAAATCGCTGATGCAGTTGCGCAACATCATTCCCACATTGCTTCTATTGTTGACTTTGTCAACCACTTACGGTCAGGATAATTTAAGAAATACTAATTGTTGGCTATGCAAAAACAATATTCATAATAACCAAATACCATACACTTTCGGGTGGAAACACGAAATCCCATACATAGCAACGTCTGCCGGATTACTGGCTACTGGTTTTATTCTAGGTAAAACAAACTCTTTAACACCATATACTCCTTTGGAATTAAATGACCTTAACAGAAACGATGTTATTCCCTTCGATCGGGGTGCTACATATAACTGGTCAACTGAAGCATCAACCGCAAGCGACATTTTATTAATCGGATCAGTAGCATCTCCCCTATTGTTTTTGACCAATAAACCGACCCGGCAAAATTTTGGTTGGTTAATTCTAATGTCATTAGAAGTTATGAGTATCAATTACGGAATAACAACATCTGTTAAAAACCTTGTTAACCGGCCAAGACCATATGTTTACAATCCTAATGTCCCCATTAATGTACAGACTGGAACTGACAGTAAAGAATCATTTTATTCA
Organism: Chlorobiota bacterium; assembly: GCA_030592565.1. Lineage (GTDB taxonomy): Bacteria > Bacteroidota > Bacteroidia > Bacteroidales > JAADJA01 > JAADJA01. The sequence goes on along the minus strand of JAUVIX010000132.1, from coordinate 561 downwards.
GGCCATGTATCAAATGCGGCAGCAATGTCCTTTTTTATAGCAACGGTTATGAATGACTATCATCCTGACATGAAAAAAGGAATAAAAATTACAATGTGGTCTGTTGCAGCAATTTATCCTGCAATTACCGGATACTTGAGAGTTGCAGCAGGGAAACACTACCGCACTGATGTTATTGCAGCGTACGCAGTAGGTGCTCTCACAGGCTGGATAATACCTTTTCTCCATAAGAAGAAAAATAAAAATGATAAGTTTTCTTTTGCCCCTGTAAACATTCAGGGCAATGCAGGGTTATATATGTCGTATAAATTCTGATACAAAGAGAACAATATTTAAAATGAACGACCTAAGTAGGGTTTGCTGAGAAAGTCAGCCATAATACTTCTCAATATTTCAGAAAGAGTACTTTTTTGTGTTGCATTCTAGTCATTCCTGTAAATTTTTGCATCTATATAAAACCTTGGTTTAGTTTCAAATGTAGGAGTGAAGCTCCGAAATATAATAACAATGGTTGTAGTGAAGCGAAAACCTTTGATTTTAATGTACTAACAAGTTAGCTCT
>JAUVIX010000294.1 GCA_030592565.1 Chlorobiota bacterium | reverse complement strand
AAGAGGATTAGAAACAACAATAATTATTGCATCCGGTGAATATTTTATTGCCTTTTCGGTAACATCTTTAACAATTGCTGCATTTGTTTTTATTAGGTCATCTCTGCTCATTCCGGGTTTCCTTGGAATTCCTGATGTAATAACAATAACACCCGAACCTTTTGTGCGAAGATAATCATTGGTTACCCCTATAACCCTGGTGTTATAATTATTAATAGAAGATGTCTGCCAAATATCAAGAGCTTTTCCCTCAGCAACACCCTCTTTAATATCAAGAAGAACTACTTCTCTTGCCAAATCTTTATGTGCAATTACATTAGCACAAGTGGCTCCAACATTTCCGGCGCCAATAACTGTTATTTTTTTCATATCGTAATGTTATTTTAGTAAAAGATATCTAAATTCAAGCGCACAAAAATATAAAAACTTTTAAAGCCGGATTTAGAATGTTTTATAAATAAGCTATTTAGAGACAATTTTCATCATTTTCTCTATTTTCAACACACTGAGCATCCATAACGGCTATCATCACCATGTCAACAATTTCGCTAACACTACTACCAATCTGCAATACGTGTACAGATTTGTTCATTCCATTAATAATAGGGCCAATAATCCTGTTATCCGTAACACTTTGCAGTAACTTATATGCAATATTAGCAGCCGTCAGATATGGGAAGATAAGAGTATTTGCAGTTTTTCCGGATAGCTTGGAAAATGGAAAATTTTCGCTCAGGATGTCAGCATTAAGTGCTACATTTGCCTGCATCTCACCGTCAACAATAAGCTCGGGATGCTCCCTGTGCAAAATTTCTACTGCTTTCCTCTGCATTTCCGGTATTCGCCCGTTATTTGAACCAAAATTTGAATATGACACATATGCTACTCGCGGTTCAACCTTAAACTGTTTAATAGCATAAGCTGTTTGTAAAGTTATTTCCACCATTTGCTCAGCAGTAGGATTTTTATTAACGGTACAATCTGCCAGGAAATAGGGCCCTTTTTTTGTACTGATAATATACATTCCCGACACTATCTTTTCACCTTCCCGCTTTCCTATTATTTCAAGGGCGGGCCTCAGAGTATCTGGATAATTGCGTGTCAGACCAGAGATCATTGCATCGGCATAACCGGCTTCAACCAGCATCGGGCTGAAGAAATTTCTATGCAACATAGAATCTAATGCAGAAGTCATAGTAACACCCTTACGCTGTCTTTTCTTCCAATAAATCTTAGCAAATTCTCTTCTTCTAACTTTTTCTGATTTCGCTTTAGGATCAATAATCTCAACATTTCCGAGTTCAAGTTCATTCTCTTGAATCAGATTATTAATTACCTTTTTATTTCCAAGAAGAACAGGTATAGCCAGCTTTTCATTAATAGCAATTTCGGCAGCTTTAAGCATCTTGTAATTCTCAGCTTCAGCAAAAACAACACGTTTTGGATTACGTTTCGATCTTGTTTTCATTTGTCTGATAATCGGGTTGCTTAAACCAAGCCTTTTTCTCAAATCCTCTCTGTATTTGCTCCAGTCAGTGATAGTTATTTTGGCAACTCCCGAATCTATTGCTGCCTTAGCAACGGCAGGAGCCACATGTTCAATCAGTCTCGGGTCAGTTGGTTTGGGTATGATATATTCTTTACCGAATTTTAAATTTGTTGTTTGAAATGCAATATTTACCTCTTCCGGAACGGGTTGCTTGGCAAGGTCAGCCAAAGCCTTTGAAGCCGCAAGTTTCATCTCATCATTAATAGCTGTAGCCCTTACATCAAGTGCTCCCCTGAAAATAAAAGGAAATCCGAGTACATTATTTATCTGATTCGCATAATCCGAGCGACCTGTTCCCATAATCATATCATCTCTGGCTTCAGCAGCATCTTCATATGAAATTTCAGGATTTGGATTAGCCAGTGCAAAAATTATTGGGTCTTTTGCCATTGATTGAACCATATCTTTTTTAAGAACACCTGCAACAGATAAACCCAGGAACATGTCGGCGCCAACCATAGCCTCTTTAAGAGTATGAACCGGCTTACTGGTCGTAAACTGTTTTTTCACTGAATTAAGATCTGTTCTGTCAACATGTATCACACCACGACTGTCAAGCATTACAATATTCTCTTTCTTAACACCCAGCTTTATATACAATTTTGTACAGGCAACTGCCGATGCACCTGCTCCATTAACTACAACTTTAATCTTTTCGATTTTTTTACCATTTATCTCAAGAGCATTTAACAGTCCAGCTGAAGTAATTATCGCAGTACCATGCTGATCATCATGCATTACCGGAATGTCAACTGCTGCTTTAATCCTCTCTTCTATTTCAAAGCATTCAGGAGCTTTAATATCTTCAAGGTTAATACCACCAAAAGTTGGAGCAATAGCTACTACAGTATCAACAAACTTGTCAATATTCTTTTCATTTACTTCAATATCGAAAACATCGATATCAGCAAAAACTTTAAATAACAATCCTTTCCCTTCCATAACAGGTTTACCTGCCTCAGGTCCAATATCTCCAAGTCCTAGAACTGCGGTCCCATTAGATATTACTGCCACCAAATTTCCTTTAGCTGTGTATTTAAACACATCATCAGGATTATCTTTTATTGCAAGACAAGGATCCGCTACTCCGGGAGAATATGCAAGAGATAAGTCCCTCTGTGTTGAATATGGTTTTGTAGGGATAACCTCAATTTTACCGGGTCTGCCCTGCGCATGGTAATTTAATGCGTCTTTTCTGAATAAACTGTCCATCACTTTTTATTTTTATTGTGAACGAAATAACAAAGCGCAAAACTACTAAACCTTTTAGTATAAAAAATATAAAACCAATATATTTTTTTAACTGTTTTGGTTATTTATTTATTGTTTAAATAAGGCCAGCAATAAAATGGTTAATTTCTATGATAATACTATATACCCCCCCTTAAAATCACTGAAAAAACAGACTTGATACGGTTTGCATTAACCTTGATACAGCAACTGTTTTTTTGGCTGTTGTGCCAGCAATAAACTATCATTATGAATGGGAGGTAATACCCGGTTCGGCAGGAACAATGCACGGCTACAAATGGCACTCATATGTTGTGTTTGAACTTTCTACAACCAACTACAGAGGTGTCATTTCGACTCTTGAGGAAGGCCAGGGCGCAGGAAGGAGCCTGCCCGACTTCGTCATTCAGGCGGGAAATCCCCTAGCTATGAAAGACCACCAAAGAATAAACGGCAGTAACAATAGCAAGGGGATGTCTCACTTCAATGCCATAGTCTCCAGTAAGGTTCGTCACGATAACCGTTAAGGAAGGGCAATCCTCAACTGCTAAAATATTTGAGTCATCTCCTCCAATAATTTCGTTATTTTTTGTTCCATACAAATAATAAAATAAAGTCAAGACCATTCAATTTAATATTTATTTTAGCAGCCTCTATAATTACTTACGTAGATTTTAAAATGGTATAAGAAAAAACGATATGTATTCATACATAAAAGGAGAACTTGTAGAAAAAAACCCGGCTTATGTTGTATTGGATTGCAACGGGATAGGATATATAATCAACATATCCTTAAACACATTTACAAAACTTAAGGACAAGAAGCATTTTAAACTTTATACTCATTTTTCGATAAAGAATGAGGCGACTACCCCTGTTGGCTTTGTCTTGTATGGGTTTGCCGAAGAGGCAGAGCGGCAGCTTTTTCGTCAGTTGATTTCAGTTTCAGGGGTTGGAAGTGCAACAGCTTTGCTTATGTTGTCATCGTTACCGACAGAGAAACTCCTCGATGCAATAATCAATAATAATCCGGCTGTATTACAGTCGGTGAAAGGCATTGGGGCAAAGTCGGCACAGCGTATTATTATTGATCTGAAAGATAAGCTGGAAAAAGATGGGATTTCGGCAGAATTTATTGGCGAAATACACAATACTAATAAAGATGAGGCGTTATCAGGATTAACTGTTTTAGGATTTAACAAAGCTATTGCAGAAAAGGCACTCAACAAAGTATTTAATAAACTGGGAACTGATGTTCCTGTTGAAACATTAATTAAAGAAGCGTTAAAAATATTGTAAATAAGGTTTTTGTTTGGAGCGAATATTTCGATATTGTTTTATTATTGCTTTTCTGGTACTGATTTTTTCCGTGGGATATGGTAATTCATGGGATAAGAAGTACTTTGCTAACAACCATTATATCCTGAATAAATTTATTTTTCCACCCGACAGCACAGAAACAGGAGATACGACAAAACACATTGACCTTATATACCCTCTTGAGGACGAGGGATTTCCATATACCGGCAAAGAAAATTCAGATCCGATGCTCTTGAATCTCCCTTCAAGTGTCAAGTCGGATGTTGAATATGACCCTACAACAGGACTTTATATTTTAAGGCATAAAATTGGCGATATTGATTTCAGGCCTCCAACCTATATGACTCTTGAAGAATACAGGGATTATGAAATGCAAAATGCCGTAGATGATTACTGGAAGGAGAGGGCAACCGCAGCGGGTGTTGGTAATAGAGGTGGTATAATCCCGGAAATATATATTGGTGGAAAAGCTTTCGATAAAATTTTTGGTGGAAATACCATTGATATTCGCCCATCGGGATCCGTTGAACTGACATTTGGTGTTCTTAGCAATTCGCGTGATGACCCTTCTATCCCGGTTAAGCAGCGTAGCCAGACAAACTTTGATTTTAATGAAAAAATACTGATGAACGTTGTCGCCAAGATAGGTGATAAAATTGAATTT
>JAUVIX010000180.1 GCA_030592565.1 Chlorobiota bacterium | reverse complement strand
TGTGCCTAATTGATGAAGAATTTCTTTGCATAGCCGTAGCTACGGAAATAAATTCTGAAGAAGAGTAGGTGCAAAATATACATTTTATGTTACAAAATTCTATGTCGGCTTAGTATAACATAAAAAAAGAGGCTGTCTAAAAAGACAGCCTCTTTTTTTTTGCCCCACTCCCCAACCGGAACTTATCGATTTTATATATCTTTGTATATTCTTTAACAAAATATTATGAATAAAAATAATTTACTTCCGGCATTTATCCTAATAATGATAATTACAATATCTTGTCAACCATTGGACAGGGAAGTTACTTTAGCAAGTTTATTAAATGAAATAACAGACAGAAATATTGTTTCGCAGTATCCTGATCCTCTTTTTACTGTGAAACAATTCAGCTCGTACGACCGGCACTCCGTCTCACCCGACAGTGCAGGATGGTTTGCCAACCACGATGCTTCCTGGTTTATCAGACAGGAAGAGAATAACGGGCGACGTGAATTTGTCATGTTCGATGCCGAGGGTCCGGGAGCACTTGTGAGATTCTGGATGACATTTGGAGACAAAGATGCATATACCGGTGTAATCCGCTTCTATTTTGATGGATATGACAAGCCGGAAATAGAAGGGCCTGTTCTAGACATTATCAGTGGTGGTGCTCTTGTTGGAGAGCCATTGAGTTCATCAGTCTCACCTGAATCAAATTATTATCAACGAGGACATAATCTTTACCTTCCCTTCCCATATTCAAACCACCTGAAAATTACCTATGAATGTGAAGCCTTAGATACTGAAAAGCACTCACCTTCGGTTTATTATAATATTAATTACCGCACTTATCCTAAAAACATACTTGTCAGAAGTTTTACAAAAAAAGAGATGGACAGCCTTTCAACTCTTATTGAAGAAGTACAAAACAAACTTAAAAATTTCAATAATACTCTCTCAAAAACAAAAAATGTTAAAGTTGACAGTGAAAAGGGAACTCTTGCTACAGGGGAATCATTTTACATGTCTGTTCCCGGAAGTGGTGCTATCAGAGAAATACAGATAAAAATAGACGCTGATGATTTACCTCAGGCTTTACGTTCAACCGTTCTTGATATTGAGTTTGACGGAGAAAAGACTGTTTGGGCTCCGGTGGGTGACTTCTTCGGAACAGGTTACAAAATATGCGAATACAATACACTATACTCCAATGTAAGTGAAGACAGCACAATGGAATGCAACTGGATAATGCCTTTTAGTAAAAATGCCAGGGTAACAATTACAAATATGGGAGATCAGGATGTAGATATTTTAAAGTTCTATGTTATTACAAAAGATTACAGATGGGATAAAAACTCAATGCACTTTGGTGCATCGTGGCATGAGCTTCATGAAATTGAATCAGTCAAAGACAACTCAGAAAATGACAGCGACGGGCATTTTGATGTCAATTATGTTACTCTTAAAGGAAAAGGAGTTTATATGGGAACCGGACTGACAGTATTCAATACGGCAGATGCCTGGTGGGGCGAAGGTGATGAAAAGATTTGGGTTGACAACGAAACCTTTCCTTCGTTTGTTGGCACAGGCACAGAGGATTATTTCGGTTATGCCTGGTGCCTTCCTGCAAGATTTTCGCACTTCCTGATTGCACAGCCAGACGGTTCAGGGAATTTTTATCCGGGAATGACAGAAAATATACGCTACTATCTTCTTGACAGAATACCATTTGAAAATTCCTTACAGTTTGATATGGAAATGTGGCATTGGGTAAAAACTGTTATCAACTATGCCCCAATATCTTACTGGTACATGATACCCGGTGGCACTTGCAATATCAAGCCAAACCCCGAAGCGGCAAAACAAACTGTTGCTATAAAAAAAACAGACCTTATAAAACCAAAACAGGTGAAAAATGAAATTATGGAAGGTGAAGACCTCAGGATTATTGAAGTAAGTAACGGAAGTTATTACCTTCAATCAATAGAGGAGTTGGAATGGAGCAATAATACCCAATTGTGGTGGATAGCCGCTTCTGACAATGCAACACTAACAGCGGACTTCATTGTTCCTGAAGCAGGGACATATCATATAGAGATGACATACACCAAAGCTATGGACTATGCAAATTTCAAGGTTGGCTTCAATGGCAAATTCAGCCCGAAGATATTTTCGGGTTATCACGACCAGACAGGTAGGGAAGTTGTTAAGGATTCCGGAAGTCTGGGGACTTTCAAACTTAATAAAGGTATCAACAAAGTAACAATAAAAACCGTTAGTAAAAATCCGAATGCAGTTCCGAAATATATGGTAGGGATTGATTTTTTCAGATTGAAGAAGATTTGATTTACGATTTACGAAGACAATTTACGAATTCAACGACCTGTATGGTTGCATAATAAAAGCATTGAGGTTCATCATCTCCAATACTTGCGCATAGCTTCAGCGATGCAATGTAAAGGACTGAGGGCATAACCGTCAACTTTTAAATAAAAAATCTAAAGCTCCGTTAGGAGCTAAATATTGGCAAAAACCAGCAAGAACAGTAAACGGCACTCCAGCGGAGTGCAACATAGTGATAACCCAAATACGGCAAACGAACCTACACCTCAATACGGTCAAAGCCAGCCTCTTTCATTTGAGCAGGTTTGGTTGATGTTCAAAGAAACAGACAAAAAGTTTCAGGAGACCGATAAGCAATTAAGGGAAACTGACAAAAAGATAAAAGAACTAAGCAACCTTTTCACAAGTCAGTGGGGAAAGCTGGTGGAATCACTTGTTGAAGGCGACCTTGTAAATGTTCTGAACAAGAGAGGTGTCAGGGTTGAACGCACAATACAAAGGGTAAAAGGAAATCATAACGGCGAAAACGGATTTATTGAAAGGAAAGCTGCTGAGAAAGTAGTATTCATTATATGGTGACAAGTACGGATGCTTGTCACATCAATATATGGGCAAGTGTCCACGCCAGCCCTTTAATTCCTAAAAATGAACAATTCAAACCCTACTGTCAAATATATCTCACAAAGCTAAAACACCCCTCTCTTATTTATAAGGTCTTCTAAATTTCTTCTTAATATTTATTTAGACTCAATATGAATAGATATTTTTCTACATTTGCCGCACTTTAATATCAAAAAAATATATTATGGACTTGTCAGTCAGTTATTTAGGATTAAAACTTAAATCTCCGATTGTCGTAGGAAGCTCAAGTCTTACGCAGTCATTAGGTAATCTAAAGAAGATAGAACGCGCCGGTGCAGGTGCCGTTGTATTAAAATCAATTTTTGAAGAAGAAATTTTCAATGAATATGAAAGTTTAGTTCGAGAGGAGTTAAAGGAAAAAGTTCCAAATCTGGAATACCTCGATTATTATGATTACAAAATTAAGGAAGATAATATTAAAGGTTATCTGGGTCTTATAAAAAAAGCTAAGAGCAATATTAAAATCCCTGTAATTGCCAGTATAAATTGTGTTTGTTCTTACGAATGGTCATTTTTTGCAAAGAAAATACAGGAAGCAGGGGCAGATGCACTTGAGGTAAATTTATTTATCCTGCCATCTGATTTTTCAAAAACCAGTGAAGATATTGAAAAAAAATATTTTCAATTAGCAGAAAAAATAAAAGAGGACCTGAATATTCCTGTAGCAGTTAAAATAAGTTACTATTTTTCAAACCTTGCTGCCTTCACAAAACAATTATCAGAAAGTGGAATTCAGGGTATTGTGGCATTCAATCGTTTTTTTCATCCTGATTTTGATATTGACAACTTCACAATCCTCCCTTCCAATATATTAAGTCACTCATCTGATTTAGCAATTTCTTTACGCTGGACAGCTATTCTTTCAGGTAGATTAGGTTGCGATCTGATTGCCTCTACAGGAGTTCATGACGGGGCATCAGTTATAAAGTTATTATTAGCAGGTGCTGATGCAGTTCAGGTGGTTTCTGCACTTTACAAACACGGTATAAATTATATCGAAGATATGACAGAAGACCTGAAAGCCTGGATGATCAAACATGATTTTGAAAAAATTGATGACTTCAAAGGCAAAATGAGCCAGATTAACAGCCCGAATCCTGCCGAGTATGAAAGGGTTCAGTTTATGCGCTATTTTGATGGTAAAAAATATGAATTAGATTAATTAAAAAAATGCCTTATGCAAAATTTAACGTTAACGAATAAACTATCTAATTTTATTGTAAATTGGGTTTTTCTGATGCTGGTTTGGATAGCATTTACCAGCTCTTTTGCAACTCATGAACTTATTGTAGGGGCTTTGACCACTATGGTAATTTCATATTTAAGTATAAGACTTTTTACCTGCTGTACCATATTGATTTTTTGCCCTGTTAAAATAATGTATATGATATGGTATCTGGTTGTCTTTCTAATCGCATTGATTAACTCAAATCTGGATGTAGCCCGCAGGGTGCTATCACCAGCTTTGCCTATTAATCCCGGCATTGTAAAGTTTAAGACAAAGCTGACAACCAACTATTCAAAAATGGTTTTGGCTAACAGTATTACACTTACTCCAGGAACATTAACAGTTGATGTTGTTGACGATACTTTTTATGTCCACTGGATTGATGTAAAAACAACCAATCCTGAAGAAGCATATACAGAAATTGCTGAACGTTTTGAAAAAATATTATTAAAAATCTTTTAATTATGACCTATATAATCTATATAGCATTATTTTTTATGATAATAGGACTTTCCCTGTCGGCAGTCCGATTTGTAAAAGGGCCTACAGCCGGAGATAGGGTTGTAGCGCTTGACACTCTAACAATTATTATTGTTTCCGGCCTTGTGTTGCTATCATATGTGTTCGATCGTTTTATTTATATGGATGTGGCTTTGGTTTATGCTGTGCTTGGGTTCATCGGTGTAATAGTAATAGCCAGATATTTGGAGGGTGCATTATGAGTTTATTTGAGATTATAGGAGGACTATTTATTGTCCTTGGGAGCATATTTCTTTTCTTAGGGGGATTAGGAATATTCCGTATGCCTGATGTTTACAACAGGCTTCAAGCTGGAACAAAGGCCACTACCTTAGGTGCTATGAGCGTCATTTTTGGTGTTGGTATTATACAACTGGAAAATGACTGGACCTGGCTATTGAAGGCAATGATTATCTTAATCTTTATTGCCTTTTCAAATCCAATTAGTTCTCATGCATTAGCCAGGGCAATGTGTAAAGGCAAGGCATATCCGTTTATCAAAAGTAAAGATAAAGATATAAATGCTTATAAAGAGTTTATTGATAATCAAAAAATGGAGGAAGAATAATGGCATTTGTTATATTAATGTTTTTTCTGATAGCTTTAATGATTGGGGCTGCTATTTATGCAATTGTGCAAAAGGATTTACTTTATGCAGTAATTGCCACAGGTGTAATTAGTCTTATATTATCGGCGTTATTCTTTTTACTCCAGGCGCCCGATGTTGCATTAACTGAAGCCGCTATCGGAGTAGCACTTACAACAATTATATTCATCATTACCATACGTAACACTGTACGTAATGAAGATGAATTTAAAGATAAGGATGACATAAAATCAGCTGTGAAATGAAAAAGGTTATAGTATTATTATTATTGGCTGTGACCGGATATTATTTGGTCATTAGTTTTATGGACTTAGGAAAATATGGTCCTGTGGTCGAAACCGGAGTAAAGGATTTTTATCTCGAGAAAACCGTAAGCGAACTTCATGTTGCTAATACAATAACAAGCATTATCGTAAGCTTCAGGGGGTTTGACACCCTTGGGGAGGTAACAGTTCTATTTTTAGCAGCAACAGCACTTGGCGGAATATTATACAAACGTCGTCACGATGTGGGTGGACGTTCAGTACTTTTCCCCTCAAGCAGTATTGTAAAATCAGGTTCAAAATTGCTCTTTCCTGCCATCATCCTTCTTGGAGCTTATGTTTTTATTCACGGACACCTTTCACCCGGTGGAGGATTTCAGGGGGGTGCCATAATTGCAACAGGCTTTTTGCTTATGCTTCTGGCATATGATAATTTCTCGGTCAGCCATAATGTGCTGTCGTTCATCGAATCGTTTGCAGGTATATTTTTTGTCCTTTTCGGACTTGCCGGAATGATGATGGGAGGAACATTCCTTGAAAACTTTATGCCCGTTGGCAAACTGAACGACCTGTTTAGTGGTGGTATTATTCCAATAATTTACATCCTTGTTGGTTTAAAAGTGGCGGCTGAGCTTACAGGCTTGATATATACTGTTTTACACGAAAAAGAAAATTAAGGAAATGGAAAACGAATTATTCGAAATATTGCGATATGGCATTTTTGCAGGCTCAATATCATTGATATTGATTGGTCTTTATGCCGCGCTCACTAAGCGATCGCTTTTAAAGATAATTATAGGCCTCTCAATTGTGGATGGGGGTATTCACCTTCTACTTATAACAATTGGGTATGTGAAGAATGGTACTGCACCAATTTTTTCACCCGGCTATGAAGATGCTGCTGCCATTATGGTTGACCCGGTGCCTCAGGCACTTGTGCTTACAGCAATTGTAATTGGCTTTGCTGTAACTGCTGTTGCTTTGTCGCTTATAATCAGGCTTTACAGGCATCATCACACTTTAGAAATTGACGAAATAAAGAATTTGAAATGGTAGGAAGCCCGGTATTATTAATAGCAATTCCTTTGCTGGCGGCAATTATGATTCCGCTACTGGGAATGATTTGGAAAGAACTAGTCAGGATAGTTCCTGGTCTTGTGTTAGCCTTTATGATGATTTCATCAGCCAGTATGTTAATGTATGTTACCGAAAATGGTACCATCATTGAAACTCTTTCTGGTTGGGAAGCTCCTTGGGGTATAAACTTGGTTTTTAGTCCTCTTACAGCCTTTCTTACTACCATTATGACTTTTATGGGCTTCATCGTTTGGCTATACAGTTACAGATTTAAACGTAATGTTGATTTTGAGCCTGCCAAAAAATACTTCATCTTTTTGATGATGTTAGTAGCTGGTGCTGTTGGAATCGTTATCACAGGTGATATTTTTAATCAGTTTGTTTTTATCGAAATCACGGGAATCTCAGCCTATGCTCTTACTGCCTTTTATACAGGACGTAATTCAGCAGAAGCCTCATTTAAATACCTTCTTATGGGTTCGTTATCAGCCTCTTCACTGCTTATAGCCATTGCAATTATTTATTCGCAATTGGGGACTCTGAATATGGCCGATATTGCTGATAAAATACACCTAATGCCTGCAGGTTACAAGGTTACAGCATTAATATTTTTTATAATGGGAATTGGCATTGAGGCCGAAATTTTCCCACTCAATGGTTGGGCACCTGATGCTTACACCGAAGCTCCCGGTCCTATTGGTGCTGCTTTTGCAGGAATAGTCGTTAAAGCCGGTGTTTATGCCATGGTTCGTATGGTCTTTACTTTGTTTGATGTTTCAGGCACAATGGAAGTATTGCTTATCATTGGGT
>JAUVIX010000321.1 GCA_030592565.1 Chlorobiota bacterium | reverse complement strand
TTATATGGATAATAAATCCGCCAAAAAGAACAACTTCAAAAACTTTAATAATCGGGTTGGTTCCCATAAAGTGGGCAGCAATATTAAAAGCTGATGTGTCAGGTAATAATACAAGAAAATTGATGCCCAAATGTACAAAAAGGAATGTGATTAAGAACAAACCCATAAATGCCATTACAAATTTCTTCGTCAAGGAAGATTGAAATCTTTTATTGCCCATGATAGAGTATTTTGTCAATAAAACTTCGTTAATAATATTTGTTCTACTTAATTAATTAAGTACGTATCAAAGAGCAAAAATAGATTATTATTTTTTTTATTAAATTCTAAATAATATTTTTTTGTTAATTTGTAAACATTATAAATAATGAATATTTTAGAAGTAACTATAATACAGTTGATTAAATAAAAAGTGAAATTAATTGGGATTAATACCCGGCCTCAATAAATATCAAGAATATGAAAAGTGAATCATTAAACGTCAATTTTTTTGTTGAAAACAGAAAAAAACTTGCAAGCCGGCTTAATGCAAAATCGGTTGCAATTGTTAACTCGAATGATGAGCTAACACGTAACGGAGATCAGGATTTTCAATACAGACAAAGTTCTGACCTTTTTTATCTGACAGGGCTTATTCAGGAAAAGTGTATTCTTACCTTGTGTCCAGACCATCCTGAAAAGAATATGAGAGAGGTCATCTATACTATTAAACCTAATGAGCAACTGGAAACCTGGACAGGCCATAAATATACGAAAGAGGAAGTCATCGAAGTTTCAGGAGTGAAAACTGTAAAATGGCTTGAAGATTTTGAGATGACATTACGGGACATTGTTTTGTCTTCTGACAATATTTATATCAACTTGAATGAATATTCAAAGTATCAAACCGATGTAGCATATATAAGTAACAGGTTTGCTCTGAAAATCAGGGAGATGTATCCTGCACATAATCTAAAAAGACTTGCACCATTAATTACAAAGCAACGCCTGATAAAAGAGCCGGAGGAGCTTAGAGTGCTTGGTATTGCCTGTGATATAACAAATATGGCATTCAGAAGAGTACTCACATTTACAAAGCCTGGCGATATGGAGTATGAGGTTGAAGCTGAAATTACGTACAAGTTTTTAAAAAATGGTGCACAGGGGCATGCATATCAGCCAATTGTTGCATCAGGGGATAATGCCCTCGTACTTCATTATATTGAAAATAGTATGGAGTGCAAAGATGGGGATTTAATGCTTCTTGATATTGGTGCCGAATATAGTAACTATGCAGCAGATTGTTCAAGGACTATTCCGGTAAATGGTAAATTTACAGAAAGACAAAAACAGTGTTATGAGGCTGTTCTTAGGGTTCAGAAAGAAGCCATAAAACTATATGTTCCCGGAAATACTATTGATATTGTTAATAAAGCTGTTTGGAAGATGATGGAAAAAGAGATGATAGGGCTTGGGTTGTTTACGAAGGAGGAAATGAAAAACCAAGATTCAGAACAGCCTCTTTATGCAAAATACCTAATGCATGGAGTGGCTCATTTTATCGGGCTTGATGTGCATGATGTAGGCGGGAAATATGAGAAGTTTGAAAAAGGCATGGTCCTTACTTGTGAGCCGGGTATTTATATTAAAGAAGAGAGAATTGGAATACGAATTGAAAATGACATTGTCGTTGGTGATACTCCTGTTGATCTGATGGCTGAAATACCCAAGGAAGTTGACGAAATAGAAGAGTTAATGAAAAGGTAATCTATTAAATTCCCTTTTCTTTCATGTAACTCAATATCCGATCGCGATGATCCTTGTCTGCACCGTTTAGCTTTTGAAAAACATTGTTGATGACTTCATTCTGACTATCAGCCATAAATTCCTGATAATGGTGTTCTCCGGCAGACTCTTCAATTTCCACTGCTAAATAAAATGTCTCTTTTCTTGGCGTTGGGTTTTCCTTTATCTCGTTAGTTTTTTCTGTAATTAACCGCAGTGAATTTTTTAGTTTATTTAATGAGGTAGTAACAAGTTCTTCCGGGAATTTTTGTAAAGGCATAAATGAATCTCTTCCACTTCGCAATAATGCAGCATGACCTTTTTCCTCGATCGACATCTTCCACCAAAAGTCAGAGTCCTCAGGATAAATTTTGTGAAAAAGTAAATAAAGGTCTGCAACGGCAAGTTCAAGAGCAATAGAGGTGTCAATAATTTCGGAGTTCATAATAATTTTTTTTTCAATAGTTTCAATGCTTTAATAAACTTCAGGAACAAATGTCTGTTCCGACATAGGAGGCCTGACATATCCTATTTTTTTGTGTCTTTCGGGTAGCTCAATAGTTTTGGGTTCAATATACTCGTATGGTATAAGGCTTAACAGGTGCGAAATAACATTGAGCCGGGCTCTCTTTTTATCATCAGCATTAACAACATACCAGGGAGATTGTTTAGTGTCAGTGTAAGAAAACATTTCATCTTTTGCTTTTGAATACTCTTCCCACATTGTATATGAGCGAAGATCAACATCACTAAACTTCCATCGTTTAGTCGGATCAGTAAGGCGTGAACGGAATCTTTTTTCCTGTTCTTTATTACTTACCGAAAACCAGTATTTAATTAAAATTATTCCTGAGCGTATTAACATTCTCTCAAAATTGGGACAAGACCTGAGAAATTCCCAATACTCTTCATCGGTACAAAAGTTCATTACCCGTTCAACAACAGCTCGGTTGTACCAGCTCCTGTCAAGCAGAACCATCTCACCGGAAGCAGGAAGGTTTGAAACGTAACGCTGGAAATACCATTGCCCCTGTTCTTTCTCTGTCGGTTTTGGTAAAGCAACGATGCGGCAAACACGGGGATTGAGTTTTTCAGTAATCCGGTTTATTGTTCCACCTTTCCCGGCAGCATCCCTGCCCTCAAAAATTACAACAACTTTTAAGCCCTTATCCTTAATCCATTCCTGGAGTTTAACAAGCTCAATCTGAAGTTGAGACAACTTGCTTTCATATACTTTTTCACTTATTTTCTTTATATATTCCTGGTTACCTTCTTCACTCATTTTTATGGAAATTAGATTTTTATTTAAAAAACAATGCAAATATAGTGCTTCTGAGCAAATTTGCAAATATATTGCTTTTGAATTTTATCCCATCGCCCCCTTAATCATTCCACCATCAACACTGATAGTCTGGCCTGTAATATATCCCGAATTTTTACTAAGGAGCCAGGTTGCAAGCGAGCCGAAATCATCAGGATGCCCCATTCTTCCAACTGAAATTTCATTCTCATATCGCTTTTTCGCTTCACTTTTGGAGATTCCTTCAATCTGACTTCTTTTATCAAATAATCTTTCAGCAGCAGGTGTTTCGTGAAACCCGGGAGCAAGTACATTTAAAGTTATTTGCTTGCCGGCAACTTCTTGCGAAAGAGTTTTTACAAACCCGACTACAGCAAGGCGTAAAGAATTACTCAGCACCAGGTTTTTAACAGGTTGTTTTACAGATGAGCTTTCGATATAGACAATTCTACCATAATTCTGGTCAATAAATTTTTGTAAGAATGTTTTAGTTATTTTTACTTTCCATCTCAGGATGTTGATATAAGACTCATCCCACTCATCCATTTCCGTTTCAATAAATGATTTAGCCGGAGGCCCTCCTGCATTTACAACCAAGCCTGACAGGAACCTGTTGCCAACCATTTTATAAACCTCTTCAATTGTTTTATCCTTTGAAATGTCACCAACCAGATACTCTATTTGCTCAGGATAACTCTTTTGGAAAGATATTAACTTTTTGGTATCCCTTGCCACGATAATCACTTTTGCCCCCTCTTGAAGCAAGGCAGAGGCAATCCCTCTTCCAAGGCCGCTTGATCCTCCTGTTATAACAAACAAACTATTTGTAAGTTTTAAATCCATAATATTTTAACAAGTGAAAAAAATAAATATTGAAAAGCAAAGATATGCATATATTATATAGTAATCTGATTTTTGCCTCTGCATTAAGCAATCCTGGGTTTAAATCGACAATATGCGAAAAGGTATTTGTGAGAAGTCAGTAGTGAAAAATAAATTTATTTTTACTTTAAGTCATCTGGTGGACTAGTAATGAGGAAGTAAACAAGGTTTTTTAGGTTTTTTAACAAAAAAATGTTCAAAAAAAACTAAAAT
>JAUVIX010000265.1 GCA_030592565.1 Chlorobiota bacterium | reverse complement strand
ATTAATTATCGGTTGTTCAATTTCCGGGTCTTCCGGTGCAGGTGTGGAATAAACCTTTGTAAGAGCATACCCCAGCACTACTTCGTCAGGGAAATTAATATGCCCTTTAGCAAGAAAGTCGGCAACCTCGTGTTCAGCTGTTAAAATTGAAGGAAGTATTGGATAGATTGGTTTTTTGGAGGCCTTCATCTTCTCGTCCAACACATCATAAACATTATAAATGGGAAATAATCCGGGAGTTCCGAATATTACGACCATTCCATCAATATTATCAAATTCATCATTTACATAGTCAATAATGATTCCTAGCTGCTCAGCCGTTCCAGTAGCAAGGAAGTCAATAGGATTGGCAACCGAAGAGCCAGAAAACAGCTTCGATTTTAATTCTTCCGCAAATTTACCTTCAATTGGCGGCACTTCAAAGCCACCGGCAGATAATGCATCAGTCAGCATAACAGCAGGCCCGCCAGCGTGTGTGATAACTGCAATGTTTTTCCCCTGCAATTCGGGGTACATAAATACAGAAGCTATAGTCACCAATTGCTCTCTGTTGTAACATCTTACAATTCCAGCCTTACGAAAAAGTGCGTCAACAGCATCATCGGGGCTGGCAAGTGCTCCTGTATGAGATGATGCTGCCCTGCTTCCGGCTGCAGATGTACCTGCCTTAATAGCTACAATTTTACATCCCTTCCGAATAAGTGAAGAAGCATGTTTTAATAAAATACCGGGCTTTTCAAGGCTTTCAATATATAGCAAAATTATTTTTGAGTCTCTTTTCGGATCAAAGTTCAAATCCATATACTGTACGATATCCTCCACCCCCATTTGAGCCGAATTGCCAACAGAAATAACATTTGCAAAAGTCAAACCGTTTGGGATTCCGGCTTCCATTATGAAGCATGCAGTTGCTCCTGACCCTGAAATAAAATCACATCCATTACGGTCGAGCTTTGGGATAGGTTTTGTAAAAACACCGTGGTATTGCGGAGTAAGAACGCCAATACAGTTAGGGCCTATCAATGCGCCATCATGTTTGTCAATCTGTTTAACAATCTTCTCTTCCAGAATTCTGCCCTCCTCACTAGTTTCACTGAAACCGGCAGACAGAATGATAAAAGCTTTTGTATTTTTTTGCTCAGTAAGCAACTTAATAATATCAAAGGTATATTTAGCGGCAATTGCAATAATTGCAAGATCAACATCTGGAAGGCCTACAGGATTTTTATAACTTCTTACTCCCTGCACCTCATCTTCTTTTGGATTGGTAACATAAAGTTTTCCATCATATCCTCCGTCAATAATGTTTTTAAGAACCTTGCCGCCTGGTTTTTGAATGTCGTTGGAACCACCAACAACTACAATACTTTTCGGATATATTAATTGTTCATTGATCATTACTGGGTTATTTTAAAGTATACAATTCAGTGTATTTGCGGATTCATTTGTGTAAAGTCAAAAATATAGAAACGATTACAAATAGCCTTTATTTTAATAGCTGCGAAAGTAGAAATTATTTTCCTAAACAGGTAAATAAAACCGTAGCATCAAAAATCTATAATCTTATAAAATGTGGTTCTATTTTCAGACTTTAAAGCCATTGACAGGTTATTAGAGCGGCGTACTTTTCAGAAATAATGACCGTATATATTTCTCAAGCTGAACAAAATACTCTTCCTCAATAGCATATACTGTAATTTCGAACACAGAAACACTCTTATCTTCCGAGTCAATCAACCGAATCTGCGGATCCTTCTTAAGAGATGACCAGGGCGAAGTTAAAATACTAATCTTCAAGCGATTCATCACTTCCATAGAATTGGAAATATCATTAAGCTTAAGCCTAAAAGTATGACTCAAAACATTTTCGGCAGGATGTGATTTCACAATAACAGTACCCAACACTTTATTATAAGGAATATAGATAGTCTCACCTTTTTCAGTTTCCAGAATGAGATTTCTACTCTCGAACCCGGTAATCCTGCCGGCATATTCACCAATCTTGACAGTTTCATTTTTTAAAAATCTCCCTGAAGCCTTAAAAACGGCACCAGCAATAAAGTCGCGCAATGAAAACCAGGAGACAGCCAAAACAAAAAGAGATAGTATTATGGACAATTCAAGAGCATAAAGCCTGTTGCCCTCCCATAGGTACTGAATCGCCCAGATTATGTACACAAACCAGGCTGCCATTTCGATTACAGGCAAATAATTTAATAGCACCTTCCTCCATTTCTTTCGAACAGAAATAAAAGGAAGTGACCTGTTTAGCACCCGAAACAGCAAAAATATTATTATGGCTAACAGCAAAAAGAGGTAAATTTCTCCTCGTGATAATTCCCAAAAATCAGTTTCCATAAGTTCAATAATTAATTAATAACAGGTTTTACAAAATACCTTTAGAAACAAAGAACTCAATCAGATATGGATAAACCGCACTGTCAATATCATAAAGGCCACTATCGCGCATTATTACCAGGATACCAGCCCTTTCCATACTCTTTAGTTTCTCTCTGAGCTCATTTATTTTTTTACTGTCTCTAATACCTTTGCTTTCAAGCAATAATATCCCGGCTAATTTTCGAACTGACAAAGCTCTGTGTAAAATTATCTGAACCAAAACTACATACCATTCCGGATTCATCATTTCAAAAACCTGAATATCGGGATGTTTAGGTCTGTTAATTAAAATATAGTTATCTTTCACATCCTCCACATTAGCAATCCATGAATACATCATATTTCCAACATTTCCATTCGTAATTGAAAAGTATCTTGAAAATAATCTTGCATAATCCCAGTTGCCTGGTATCGGATTTTTCCTATCGGAAAGCCTCAGCTTATAATTGCCTGAATTGTGCCTTACCATAACAGCTTCGTGCAATTCTTCCGCATTCATAGGTTGTAACTTAATAACATTCAAAAAATAATTCCCAACATTTTTTACCCGTGACATTATATCAAAAGCAAAATTATTCATATTAATAATAAACAAATGCCTTTGACCGAATTTCGCAATTAACCGCAACAACTCATTAACAGCCCCAAGACCATTAAGACTACGCTCATAGAAGAACTCAAAATCATCAAAGACAATTGTCGAATTATCTGGCAATTTATCCAGAATAACATCAGGAGACTCATCTGACTCAAAAGTATCAGATAAAATTTTTCTAAACAGCTTCTTATCCGGGTTCCCCTCTGCCGGGGGGATGACAAAGTACACTTTTGCTTCATCAAGGAAATTATGAATAATATTCTGAACAAAGAAGGTCTTACCCGATTTTCTGTCACCGGTAATCATAATTCCTCCCTGATGTCCTTCTCTGAATCGCTTTATCGACTTTTCAGCTTTATCCATCTCACTCTTTCTGCCAACCCAGAATTCAAAGAGATTCGACTGACTACTAAGATAGAGCTGACGATAGTAGAATGGTACTTTCTCACTTTTTTCCGGATTAATCTTTACCTGATCTATCATATTCAGTATATCATCCAAATCAGTCCTGTCTGAATTTTCATCAATTAATTTACCAGCCTGAATAACACCCGAACTTTGCCTGTACCATATTTGTCCAATAAGGTGATCAAAATATCTTTTTACTCTTATTGCTGTCTCTTTCAACAGGTTTAGTTGCTTTTTAGTCTCTTTGCTCCATACATAATGTTTCAGATTATATGTATTTCTAGTAAAGGCAGATATTGAGAACAGATCATCAAGTTTTTGCAGCTCAGAATAAAAGATAGAATCAACCTGTTGAATAACTGCCTTTGCCTCATTCTCCATCTCAATAAGTCTGTTAGTATGCTCTTCTATTAACTTCTTGGTATCGACGCCTGGATCATCTCCATTGATAATGAAGGATACAGAACTTACAACCTCTTTTAAAGCAATATTAAGCTCTCTTACTTTGTCGCCAACTGTTGACCCAAGAGAATGATATAGAGGCTCGATGCATTTTGTCTGCACAAGATAATTAAGAAGCTGTGAAGCTGAAATATTCAAAGTCTTCAGGTAGTCGAACTGAAGATTCTCAAATTCATAAAACGATTCCTTTTGAATGACTTCAACTGTCTCGGGAAAATTTCGTGTTGATTGTTGGATTTTACGTCCGGTCTCATTCAATGAGTCACGGAAATAGACTGATAAGTCTTCCCGACTTTCATATTTTTCCAGGAAGTCACTTACATCTTCACTATTGCCTTTTTCATTTTTATTAAATTGCAACAGCACCTCCCTAAATTCATTTATTGTATTAATAAATTTATTTTCATATACAATATCGAGCCTCTGCCAAAGATTGATGTAAACAGTTGTAATTTTTGACTTTACCGACATAAGCCAGCTTTCAAGGTAAGCGTAACCATAAAGAAGCGACTGGCTTCTGAGCCAATTTTGTGGAAGAGTGATGAGATTTTCCCGTAGCTCGCGCACAACATTTCTTTTGAAGCGCTTCTTAATAAAACTGTTGGTGTTAGGTTGTGACAGGGTATCGCTTAACTCCTGGATAGTATTGTACATATCCTCTCTGATAGATATGGACAATGCAGCAAATGAATCAATATTACTTTTCTGTATTTTTTCAAAAAGTAGATTTATCTTTTTTCTTTCCTCTTTGACTGCCTCCAGAGTAAGATTTTGTTCTGACAACTGTATTCCAAAACTACCGAAGCTATCAGCAACCGATTGAGTGTATTCGCGTGCAGAAGTTATATTCCGGAAGCCTGCCAGTCCATAGTTAGTAAACATTACATACAACAAGCTGTAGGCCTTTCCGGGAAAATATGACAGTAACAGTTTACGATACTTAATTATATATTTAACCTTCCCTTTGTCAAACAACTTCTTAATCTGCATCAGAAACTGAAACCATACAAAAGAAAAGGTCTTATGGTCCTGCCCCTTCAAAGATTCCACATCAATCTCTTTAACAACCCTATCAGGGATACCGGATAATATTTCTTCTATCTTATTAATGTAAGACTCGATTCCGGATTGAAGTACATCACTATGATACTTCGATTCTGTGTGAATAATATTTTGTAATTGTTTCCTGTATTTTACAATGTAGTTCTGCAATAATTTCAGGATGCTGCTATTATTGACAACCTCGTTATTTACCAGTTTTGTCTCAAGAGCATCAAAGCTTTCCTTTACAAGCTGTTCCAGAGAGCTGAAATATCCAGCGTACCACTCTCCTGACTTTTTAAGCAACTCATCATCCACATCATCTAACAGCTCATCAATCCCAGCTTTAAATGATTTAAGAACAGATGCTGATTCAGTGTCGACAGGAAAGACAACTTCAGATATTTTTTCCTTTTTTCGGATAATCAGATTTAGTTTTTTATCAAAGTTTTCATCACTATTTTCAAGTTTATCAAGGACTGAGACATTGTATTCCCTAAAAAAAGTCGAAGCCTTTATAAGAAGGACTGTACCAATATTATGACAGAGTTTATTTGTTCTATCAATAAAATCTTTCTCCTTACCTGCTTTCAATTCAGGTATGCCAAGAATCACAAGATCGGAATCGCGCGATTCTGACTCAACAATTTCATAGAAAGGACGGTTTACAATCTCATTATTAATTACCATCACTT
>JAUVIX010000151.1 GCA_030592565.1 Chlorobiota bacterium | reverse complement strand
CGCATTATCCCTATTTATGACTATGATACATGAGTTATTAACTATTTATCAATAATTCTCCACATTTTAATTATTTCTCATTTTGACAAAACTATTCTAATATTTGGAAACTGGTTTGTATTTGGGACTTTTAGAAAATAGCTATTAACACTGAAAGTCAGAAAAAAATACACTCCAGCCAGCAATGAAAGTCTTTAGATATTTTCAGGACTCCTATTTAAATCTCAATTTACCCTGTTTGAAGCAAAATGTAAAATCATACATTTACAAAAATGATAATTTCGATTTCTTGTTTTTTATTTGGATTTCTATTTAGTTATTTTATAAATAAAAGTGATTCTAAATCAACAAGATAAGATAATGTATTCTAAATAGGATTTGTTTATTGAATATTTACCAAATTGAAATATCTTTGTCGTAATTTGTATTCAGTCTAAATTGCAACAAATGACACTATTAGACCTTGAACAGGGTGAACGGGCAGTTATAGTTAAAATAAGAGGAAGGGGAGCTTTTCGTAAGAGAATAACCGAAATGGGATTTATTCGTGGAAAGGTTGTTACTGTTATAAAAAAAGCACCACTAAAAGATCCCATTCAATATAATATTTTGGGATATGAGGTCTCGCTCAGGAGGAGTGAGGCACAACTCATTGAAGTTATTACAGCCGGGAATGCAAGAAAATATCGTCATCGTCAAAGGGGTTCATATCAGGGAATCATTGACGACCAGACGTTAAAAGATGCTGCTGAGAAAAGAGGTAAAGTAATAGATGTTGCACTTGTAGGAAATCCAAATTCAGGAAAGACAACAATATTCAATTATGCTTCCGGGTCTAAGGAGCATGTGGGTAATTATGGCGGTGTCACAGTTGATTCAAAACAGGCAAAGCTATCGTTGGATGGTTATACGATAAACCTGATAGACCTGCCAGGCACGTACTCTCTTACAGCATATACTCCTGAGGAGCTTTATGTTAGAAAATATATTATTGGTCATAAGCCTGATATTGTCGTAAATGTCTTAGACTCTTCCAACATAGAAAGAAATCTCTTTCTGACAACACAGCTAATTGATATGGATATCAAGGTTGTAGCTGCGCTGAATATGTATGATGAGCTTAAAAAAAAGGGAGATAAATTTGAATATGAAAGTCTGGGGGAAATGATTGGAATCCCATTCATTCCTACTGTGGGCTCGAAAGGGGATGGGATTGAAGAACTGTTCAGACGGGTTATACAAGTTTATGAAGGTAAGGACCCGACAGTGAGGCATATTCATATCAACTATGGAAAGGGAGTTGAGAACTCAATTTCAAAAATTCAGGAGAAGATAAAGAAAAATAAGGGGCTTTCCGATAATGTATCTTCAAGGTATTATGCCATAAAGCTTCTGGAAAATGATAAAGGTGCGCTATTCTCGCTTTCAAGATCACCCAATTTTGAAGAGATAAAGCAAACTGTGGAAAGTGAAACTCAAAAGCTGGAAAAATTCTTTAAAGAGGACAGCGAAACTTTGATAGCTGATGCCAAATATGGATTTATTGCAGGTGCATTAAAGGAGACATACACTCCCAACAAGTTTAAAAGAAAACTAAAAACCGATACCGAGATCATTGACACTTTTATGACCAACAGACTTTTTGGATTTCCCATATTTATCTTTTTTATGTGTGTGATGTTTATGGCAACATTCAAACTCGGACAATATCCGCAATACTGGATTGAGCAACTTGTTGGTGTAATATCTCAGGGTGCTGACTATGTGCTTCCTGAAGGGATATTAAAAGACCTTATTATCAATGGGATCATTAATGGAGTCGGTGGTGTAATTGTTTTCCTGCCAAATATACTCATTCTGTTTTTCTTTATCTCACTAATGGAAGATACCGGATATATGGCAAGAGCGGCTTTTATAATGGACAAGCTGATGCACAAGATAGGCCTCCACGGAAAATCATTTATCCCGCTTATAATGGGATTCGGTTGTAATGTCCCGGCAATAATGGCCACACGTACCCTTGAAAACCGTAATGACAGACTCCTTACAATGCTTATCAATCCATTTATGTCGTGTAGCGCAAGGCTTCCGGTTTATATCCTGATCGTTTCTGCTTTCTTTCCTGACAATGAAGTGACAGTACTATTTAGTGTTTATGCAATTGGTATTCTATTTGCCATACTATTTTCTATACTTTTTAAAAAGACAATTTTTAAATCAACTGAGGCTCCTTTTGTAATGGAATTGCCACCTTACAGGCTGCCAACATTTAAAGCAACATTGAAACATATGTGGTACAAGGGATATCAATACCTTAGGAAAATGGGAGGTGTCATATTGTTTGCCTCTGTCCTAATCTGGGCTTTGGGCTATTTTCCAAGAACTTCGGAAGAAACTGAAAAAATTGATAAACAAATAGAGATTGTTAATAAAAACTATGATAAGACAATTTCGGCAACAAGCGACTCTCAAAAAACGGCAACTCTTCTAGCTGTCAAAAATGACAGCATAATAAAGCTTCAATACAGGAAAGAGAGTGTCAGACAAGAAAATTCGCTGATTGGTAGAACAGGGAAATTTGTTGAGCCTGTTATGAAACCTTTGGGCTTCGACTGGAAAATGACAGTTAGCATTCTGGCAGGAGTGATAGCAAAGGAGGTTGTTGTGAGTACTCTAGGGGTTTTATTTCAAGCAGAAAACCCCGAAGATATTAAGGCAGGTACATTAGTCAATAAGCTTCAAAATGCAAAGTATACTGATGGTAAGAAAAATGGAAAACCAATATTCACAAAAATAACTGCCTTTGCCTTTCTGATGTTCATATTACTTTATTTTCCGTGTGTGGCTACGGTAGCTGCTGTGAAAAATGAGTCAGGAAACTGGATGTGGGCTGCTTTTCTTGTTGTCTATACAACCTCCATAGCCTGGACAATTGCTTTCCTGGTGAATCAAATTGGGAATTTGTTTTTTTAACCTCTAAATTTTATCTCAACGGCCAAGTTTCAGGCTATCCAAAGCGGGAAACGGGAAATATGTTGAATTGACATGCGAAGTATCCATAATTATCTTCATCTTTTCCACAATGTCAGGATGTAGCGCTGCAACATCGTTAGTCTCGCCGATATCCTCTTTGAGGTTAAATAGTTCTATTGATGCATCGGGATGTTTTTTAAGTTTCTGACGGACTGCTTTCCAGTCGCCTAAGCGTACTGAAACCTGACCGCCGTATGAAGGAAACTCTCGATAGATAAACGGATGCTCCCTGATGTTATCCTGTTCCAACATAACAGGCAACAGACTAACACCGTCAGTTTCTTTATCGGTTTTTACTCCAATAATATCTGCAAAAGTGGTATAAAAATCTTCAAAGCCGGATATGTGATTAGAAACTGTTCCAGGCTTGACCTTGTTTTTCCACCATGCGATTAATGGCACCCTGATTCCTCCTTCGTACACACTGCCTTTTAAACCTCTTAATTGGCCTGCACTTTCAAAATAATCTGAATCGGAGC
The DNA here is from genome assembly GCA_030592565.1 of Chlorobiota bacterium. Taxonomy (GTDB): domain Bacteria; phylum Bacteroidota; class Bacteroidia; order Bacteroidales; family JAADJA01; genus JAADJA01. The sequence goes on along the minus strand of JAUVIX010000151.1, from coordinate 4,864 downwards.
CTCCAAGCCTGTTGAATGTAGGGCCATTGTCGCTTGTGAAAAATACAACGGTGTTATCATCAAGCCCTAATTCATTTAAAATATCCATAATTCTACCGATTTCGCTGTCCATTCTTGTTATCATAGCAGCATAGGTGGCACGTGGAAACATGTTCGGGAGATAGCCTTTATTTCCTACATAAGGTGTGTCAGGAATCAATTTTTTGTAATACTCTAAAGATGGCTCATCATCAGGAATCTGCAAAGCAAGATGTGGAACGGTAAAAGGCACATAAAGGAAAAATGACGTGTCTTTATTATCCCTGATAAACCTTTCTGTCTTCTCCATCATCTTATCCATCGAATAGTCAGGACCTTTATAGCGGTCATAGGATTTGGGGACAAGCGGATCGCCCTTAAGCTTTTCGTGTGGAATATAGGCTGCATTTCTCAGAGTATCCCAATAATTATTTTCCCAAAGGTGTGTGGGGTAATAGTCGTGAGCCTGTTTCTGACACAGGTAACCATAGAAATAATCAAATCCCTGATTGCTTGGCTGTCCGCTGCTATTTGCAAAGCCAAGCCCCCATTTACCAATGGCACCTGTAACATACCCTTGTGCTTTTAAAAATGTACCTAATGTTTTCGTGCTGTTAGGAAGAGGTAATTGCCCGCCTTCATTGTCATCCCGATATCCACCCAATTCATAATTGCCTCTCACATAGGCGTGACCAGGATGCAATCCTGTAAGCAATACGCAACGCGATGGTGCACAGACAGGGCTACCTGCATAGTGATCGGTAAATTTCATTCCCTCATCAGCAAGTTTGTCAATATTTGGAGTTTTGATAATTTTCTGTCCATAGGCTCCAACCTCATTGTAACCCAGATCATCGGCCATTATGAAAATGATATTAGGCTTTTTTGTCTCTTTTTTCGATTCTCTGTTGCAGGCAATACTCAATGCCACAAATGATATCAGTAAAACAATAAGATGCTTTTTCATAATATATTTTATTTAAGGAGACAAGGAATGCCTTGTCTTTACTACTCAATCATAATTTCGTCAACGAACAACCAGCACTTTTCGCCCTCTCCTGGGTGTCCTTCAGGGCAATACTCCAAATTTTTAATAACGACTCTTATGTACTTTATTTGCGGGGAAGGAAAATTAATTTGTATTTCATTTCTGCCCTGTTTTGCATTCTTTTTGATTTGACCAGTATTAAGACTGCCAACTTTCATAAAATCATTTCCATTAAAAGAGGTGAAAATTTCGATACTTTCTGGTAGAAAAATCCAGGAATTCTCATCATTGAAACAGCCAATTGTTATCTTTTTAATCTCCTTTTTAAATCTGCCAAGGTAGAGAGTGGCATCCAGATTATTACCACGAAAGCCTATCCATTCCTTATCATTAAAATCTGAGCTCCCTTCTTTCAGATTTATCAGGGAATAAGCACCAAGACCATAGTATTCAGGTGACGGTTTATTCTTAATATCCACGCTTTGAACTTCCATTGTTCTCTTAAAAATGATCTCTGAAATGTCGCTTCGTGAACTATTTCTAAAAGCAGCTGCCCTCAGGGTGACAGATTGTAGCAATATAACTGGTTCCTTAAATATAGGGGAGTTCAAATCAGGATCAGTCCCATCAAGTGAATAATGGATATGGCAACCCGGTTGGCTTATGGAAAACTCAACCAGTTGAGCTTTTGAATAAATTCCACTTTTCACAGAAGGCACAGGCTTTGGGATGTATTTGTTTGAGATAAAAGCTGCCTGTTTAAATACTTCAAGTGGAGGCCTGCCAATCCATTCAAATGGCTGGCGGGTATCAAGAAGGAATAAGATGGTTGATGCTGTATTAAAAACATCATTTCGTTGTTTGATAATCCTGTCTTTTACAATTTTAGGGCCGGAGATTATCCAGGGCACTTCAATCTCATCCATACTCAGTCCTCCGTGCGACTTCCCTTTTCCTCCATGGTCAGTTACAACCAAAAAATAAGTATCTTTGTACATTCCGGCCTTTTTAAGAGTATCAATAAACTGCCCGATAATATCATCAATTTCCTCAATTCTCTTAATATATTTTTCCGTTCCCCAGCCATACTTGTGGCCGTAATCATCCGGACTGTCAATATAGACAAACGAAAAGCGAGGATTATTTTCAATAATCCAGGGAGCAGCTTTTTTAAATGAGACGCCGAACCCTTCTGTAAACACAGATTTGTCAATATAGTCAGGATTAACAAGATCACCAAGACCTTTCCAGTCATAAAACATACAGGTCTTATTGTTGGGGTCTTTCTCTTTTATCAATTTAAAAACCGAAGGGAAATAACCCTTGTCATCACAAATGGTAGGCTCAATAGAATGGTTATTGACAGTCCATCCGTTATTTGTGACGCCATTTTGCTCAGGGCCGGCACCGGTGAGAATTGCAGCCCAGTTCGGGGCACTTACTGTTGGCATAACAGAGCGGGTATGTAATGAAACAGCGCCATTCATTATCAGGGAATCCAGATAAGGAGTATAAGCTTGCTGAAAACCATTACTGGTCATGCCGTCTATGCCGATAAGGATAATGCGCCTTGCCGAAATATGACTTCCTTTATGGCCACAGCCTGAAAAAGAAACAAGGATAAATAGCCCGAATGATAGTAAAAATAAAAATGTGACAACTTTTTTTATATTCATATTAATGATTTGATGCGCCAAAATTATAAAAACAATTGCATGAAATATAAATAATTTCAATCTGGCCAATCATTTTTGATCAACATACTCACTCTTAATAACGAGTGCAAAGTAATCGCCCTCAATCGGCAGATAGCCCTGCTCATAGCAGAAGTAGTATGTTTTACCCGATTTTGTTTTGTAAACATTTGTGAAATAGTCTAAGTTAAATCCGTTAAGCATCAGTTTGTTTTTGTGCACTTTAGCTTTTCCTTTGGGGTTTAAGGATTCGAGTATCCGGCGGTTTTTCCGTAAAGTATTATTGATACTCCTGACATAATTGTTAACATCACGCTTTAACTTGTTATTGTATGTGTTTCGGCATTGGTCGGAGCAGAACTTTTTATCTGACCTTCCAAAAAACTCATATCCGCACTCAATACATTTACGTTTCTCCATAATATTGATATTGATTTTCAAAAGTAGTATTTTTTTTAATGAGATAATTTATATTTTGAAAATTGAGCAGTTTGTTTGATTTGCTGTTTTTAGCCATTTGGTAGTTACTAAGCTATTATTAAGTAGCATTTATTTAGTAGTTGATTGTTATTAGGCGGTAATTATGAAGTTATTAAGTAGTTGTTCAATTGTTAATATTAGTATAAAATATGACGTATTAAGAGCTAATGACAATTGAAGTAACCTTCTGTCAATCCTTTTTGCAAACCCAATACAAGCAATTAGTATCTTTGCAATCAAAATTAAATACTTCATAAAATGAAAAATAAATTATCCCTGCTGATTATATCATTATTGATAACCACTTTATTAAGTGCGCAGAACCGTGAAAGTTTTTTCAAAACTGTTCCTGCTATTGACAACGCTACTCCGGAATGGGCTGTGGAAATGTACAGTAGCAATCCTAATGTTCTGAAAGTGGACTTCGACTATTCCCACTACTATCAGATACATACATTTGAAAAAAATATTCATACGCAGAATTATAAACACTGGAGACGTTTCGTAGATGAGTATGTTGATGGTGACGGGCACATAATTGTTCCTGGAAAGAACTGGAGGATGCTCTTTACAACAGCATTACAGCGAAGCACAAAGCTCATTCAATAAATAAGAATTCATGGGTTAGTATTGGTCCTTTTGAAACATACAATAATGTTGAACAGGGCGGAATTCCGGTCTCCTGGCAAGCAAATGTTTACTGTTTTGACCAGTCTGTTCTAAATCCTGATATCTTGGTTGCAGGTTTGGAAGCCGGAGGGCTTTTTAAATCAATAGATAAAGGACTTAACTGGTTTCTGATAACTCCCGAATTACCTGTTTACACAATCAATGATGTTAAGATAGCTTCCTCAGACCCCAATATCATATATTTTGGAGCAAACAAAAGAATTTACAAAACAACCAATGGTGGCGAATCCTGGACACAGGTTTTTTTAGAAAAATCATGGGATGTATGCTTTCATCCGACAAACCCGGATGTTGTTTATATGACAAAACACAACAGTTCTGAAAAGCGAAGCGAATTTTTTCGCTCAACTGACGGAGGAAACACTTTTGAACTTAAAGACAATGGCTGGTATGTTCCTGTCGACCTCTCTTATGCAGACGACATAGGCTCAAGGATAGGAGTAACACCTACCCAGCCCGACCTTATTTACATAAGTCTGATTGGACAAAGTAAACAAGACGACAACGGCTGGATTGGAATATACAAAAGCACTGATATGGGTGACTCCTGGTCAAATCCAAATCCTCCTGACGGCGGACCTTATAATACTACAACACACCCTAATCTTGCTTCAATCAACCCTAACGGAACAGGTTTCCACCAGGGATTCTTCGACTTTGCCATTACAGTTTCGCATAACGACCCTGACAAACTTTGGATTGGATGCCTTGCACTATCTCAATCGGATGATGGTGGAGCATCCTCAGTCAGAATAGGTGCTTATAACTCCGGTAATAATGACATCGGCTGGATACATCCTGATATTCAGGATTTGCATACGCTTGGTGATGATGTCTGGGTATGCTGTGATGGTGGAATTAACTATTCAAATGATGAATTGCAATCACACGAATCCAGAAAATATGGGATTTATGGTAGCGATTTCTGGGGATTCGGTAGTGGTTGGAATGAGGATGTGCTTGTTGGTGGCAGATATCACAATGGAAACGGGGG
>JAUVIX010000071.1 GCA_030592565.1 Chlorobiota bacterium | reverse complement strand
GTCAGGTTGCATTGCTCCAACTGCAACAGGAACATTTTGGGTTTCCCACTTTTCGGGAAAGGTTATTATAAAATTCATATCAGGATGCAGAAACTTATTATCCTTAAAAACACCCTGCACAGGATTATCAGCATAACATAAACCTTTTAACAAGCTGTATAGCTCCTCTTTGTTCCCTGCAACCGGCTCATTTGGTTTCCATTCAAGTTTAGCAACCTCTTTTTCAAGATAGGAAACCCTTTTCGGAGTAAAAGGATGAGAACTAAAATAGCTTTTCTTCTCTTCTTCACCTGTCAGAGTCTCAACATCTTTCTGAATACTTTCTAGCATTACAGCAAGTTTTGAAGGATCATATCCTGCCTTTGCTGCAAGGTCAACTCCAAGCCTGTCAGCTTCTTTCTCCTGACTCCGGCTGTAGTTTGAAAGAAAAAGTGCACTTCCAACCTGAACAGGAGCATTAATCAGCGCACCAAGATTTTGATTAAAAGCTCCTACCACTGCCCCGGGAATCTGAAGAATACCCGGAAGTATCTTCTTTTTCATCTGTTTAACGCTGTGCCTCTCTATTGCATGAATCATCTCATGTCCCATAATACAAGCAAGTTCCGACTCGTCATTTACAAGACTCAGTATCCCTCTTGTGACATAGATATATCCTCCGGGCAAGGCAAATGCGTTTGGTTCAGACATATCAACAATATGAAAATTAAAATCAAGAGGAACATTATCAACCTGTTTTACCAGTTTTTGGCCAACAGAAGTTACATAAGCAGAGAGGACAGAATCATTATATATACCCATTGTCAATGGTACCTGCTTAGCATTTTCAGCACCAATCTCTTTATCATAAGAATAATCCTGACCAAAGCCCTGACTAGCAACTATTATTGAAACAAATAGAAATAAAATTGATTTTTTCATATTTTGCTATTTTTAGAAGGCAAAAGTATCTAATTTTTGCTTGTCGTATTAAGCAAAATGACAAAATAATAAATCAATCCAAATTTTTGTTAGAAAATAGTTAAGTATCTTTGCAGAAAACATTTTCAGTTTTGCAGGGAGAAAAAGGTAATAATAAGTCGGCATTAAAAGTCAATAAAGGGATAGAGCAACCTTCATCCTTTAATCCTGAAGCGGCAAAGCTGTTCAAAGATTCAAAACCTGGCCTGCTCTCTATCGAAGAGTATGTTGAGGGAATCAGAAGCGGTAACCGTACCATCCTTAGCAAAGCTATTACGCTCATCGAAAGTTCCCTGCCAGGTCACCAACAACTTGCAGAAAAGATAATGGAATTGTGCCTGCCCTTATCCGGAAACTCAATCAGAATAGGAATTACAGGCGTACCAGGAGTTGGGAAAAGCACTTTTATAGAAGCTCTCGGAAAAGAGTTGACCCTGACAGGTCACAAGCTGGCCGTTCTCGCCATTGACCCTAGCAGCAAAAGGACCAAAGGCTCTATCCTTGGTGACAAGACAAGAATGGAAGAGCTTGCTACTGATGCAAATGCATTTATTCGCCCCTCTCCCTCGGCAGGATCATTGGGTGGGGTGGCTCAAAAAACAAAAGAGATAATCGTACTTTGCGAGGCTGCCGGATTCGATATTATTTTCGTCGAAACAGTGGGTGTAGGGCAATCGGAGACAGCAGTACATTCAATGGTTGATTTTTTTCTTTTACTGATGCTTGCCGGTGCAGGTGATGAACTCCAAGGAATAAAAAGAGGCATTATGGAAATGGCTGATGCCATTGTAATTAATAAAGCCGACGGCGATAATCTGCGAAAAGCTGAACTGGCACAACGTGAATACAAAAATGCGCTGCACCTCTTCCCTCCCACCGAATCGGGCTGGATACCTTTTGTCAGTACCTGTTCGGCACGAGAGAAAAAAGGGATTAAGGATATTTGGGATAAAATTAAAGAATATGAAGCTCAGACAAAAAAGAATGGGCATTTTGAAAAACAACGCAAAGAGCAGGAACTTAAAATTATGTTTGAGACTATAAAAGAGAGTTTCAATGATAGTTTTAAAAACAATCTGGCAGTTAAAAATATCCTTCCAAAAATTGAAAACAGAGTACTAAAAGGAGAGATTAGCTCTTACAAAGCTGCAAAAGAGCTTCTGGATGTATATTTTAAAAACATATCAGCTGACAAGTAATAAGCCCCCATTTTCGCTACACAAAAAAATATTTAATGTGGACACATTACATTTTCACGCTATCTTCACAATCTCATAAACCAGGTAAATAATATAAAGTGCGATTAACAAAAACCCTATCCCCTTACTGGTTCGCCATCTGTTAAGCACCAAAGTTATGGCAAGGACAATGACAGATCCAAATAACAGGGCAAATGAAACCTGCAGGTTTTCAGAAATTACCTCAATCGGATGACCTGTAATAAATATCAGTAACAAAAAAGGAAATCCAAAACCACTCAGTAAATCAAATACATTGGAGCCTATGGCATTATTGACTGCCATTCCGGGACGCCCCTTTTTTGCCGCAATCACAGAAGATAGCAAATCGGGGATTGATGTACCCATTGCAATTATTGTCAGCCCAATAAAAACTTCCGGAACGCTAAGTTCTGCGGACAATTTAACTGCAAAATGAACCAACAGCCAGCTTAACCCGCTGATAATTACTACAGAAAGTAAAAATGCAATAAATATGTTGCTCGCTTTCGGAACAAGCCTGTGTAATACTTCATTAATTCGCTTTTTCAGAATACCGGATTCCTTTTCCAGTACAGTCTCTTCTGTAATCGGTTGCTCCAGGTCTTTATAGGGAAAGTATTTTCTCCAGAAACACATTATCCCGACATATATAAGATAGACAATTACGAGTACTAATGCTTCAACCGGTGAGATATATCCATCCGAAAAAAAGAGGATTATCAGAATAATTGATACCCCATAAAAAATCAGGTCTCTGAGAATAGGCTGCCATACCATTTTCGACTTCCCGATGAGCATTACCATTCCAACAATGACAAGGAGATTAAATAGTGCCGAACCCACAATAGTCCCAATTCCTATCGCCTCATGATCACCCTTGATAAATATAGCAAAAAGCATAACAGCCAGTTCAGGTGCACTTGAACCGACAGCCATCAACGTAGCACCTGCCATATCAGACGACATCTTCAGCTTTTTTGCAAGTTCATCAAGAGAAGGAATAAAATAGAACTCCGTGATAAAGTGCAAAAAATAAAATGACGCCAACAACCCAAACAATGATAATACTATATCAACCATAATAATCAAATAAACTACCCGGCTGGCTAACCCCTCCGGCAGCACATTTACTTTATTTCGGCAAAAGTAGCAAAAAGGAAACAGCAGTAAATTTTTAATCATCAATATTTAACAAACAACCAAATTTGTAACAACACCGCTACCGCACGATTGCATCGTGTGGTCTTTTTATTTATTTATTAACATTATCTAATATTCCTTTCTCTTTTTGACAATAATGTAAGCTATCTATAATTTTGTCTGTATATTCTATACCACTCTCACGATACAATCCCCACCTCGTGCAAGTCTTCCAGCCCAAGCCTGTGTGTAAGCGAGACTTGTGCGATGCTATTAATATGTCTAAAAAAACCATCCGCTGTTCGGGATTTTAGCAAAGGCTTGAGCAGTGGCTAATCCCGAACTTAATAATTTCTTTCGGATTAACAGCCCACAAGGCCAGCATTAACCTGCCCGAATGATCGTTCAGGCGGGAATCCGAAAGAGCCGGTATCGCCTTCCAGTCTGTCATCGTAAGGACAATAAATGTATGGTTTCTTCGAATTGCGATATTAAAAAAATTATCCTTTGATTTTGCATTCAATTAGTGGAAAATAACTAAGTTTGGCGTCCCATATTTTACCGTATTAAAAAAATGCGATTAATATATTAATTTTTATTTAGAGAATATGAATATTTACACAGAGATGAATCCGAATCCGCTGGTACAATACCTTAACAAACCTGCAGAGCAATTTACTAAAGCTGACCTGATAAGATATATCGAAGACCATGATGTTTCGATGATAAACTTCAGATACGGGGGCTGGGACGGGAGACTGAAGACACTTAATTTTGTTATAAACAGCAAGCAGCATCTCGATGACCTCCTCACTTTTGGGGAACGTGTTGACGGATCAAGCCTCTTCCCTTTTATCGAAGCCGGATCGAGTGATCTGTATGTAATTCCAAGATATAAGACAGCTTTTGTGAACCCCTTTTCGGAGGTTCCGACAATTGACATTCTATGTTCGTACTATAATAAAGATGGCAATCCGTTAGACGGCTCACCTCAATATATTCTTAAAAAAGCACACGATGCTCTGAAAAAAAAGACAGGTTTGACGATGTATGCAATGGGCGAACTGGAATACTATATTATAAGTGAAAAGGAAGACCTTTTTCCGGCAACAGACCAGAAGGGCTACCACGAAGCAGAGCCATTTTCAAAATGGGGTGAGTTTAGAAGAGAAGCCATGCTGGCTATTGCAGAAGCCGGTGGAGTAATAAAGTACGGGCATTCGGAAGTAGGTAATTTTACGGATGACAATCTTGAGTATGAACAAAACGAAATTGAGTTTCTGCCGGATGACATAGAAAGTGCTGCGGACCAGCTTATGATTGCAAAATGGATAATACGAACTCTAGCATACAAGCATGGTGTAACAGTAACATTTGCACCGAAGATTACTGTCGGGAAAGCCGGTAGTGGCCTTCATGTTCATACGAAACTTGTTAAAGACGGACACAATATGCTGGTGAAAAATAGGAAACTCACTAAAGAAGCAAAAAAACTCATTGCAGGATTTCTTGACCTCGCTCCTTCAATCACGGCTTTTGGCAATCTTAACCCAACCTCATATTTCCGCTTAGTTCCGCATCAGGAGGCTCCGACAAATATTTGCTGGGGCGATCGCAACAGATCGGTACTTGTGAGAGTGCCTCTTGGCTGGACAGGGAAACTCAACATGGCGCAGGATGCTAACCCGATAGAGTCAAAAGAGCCGGTAAGCCCACCTGACAAACAAACAATTGAGTTTAGGGCTGCTGATGGATCGGCAGACATATATACTTTGATGGCAAGCCTTGCCGTAGCAGTGCGTCATGGATTTGAAATGAAGGGTGCTCTGGAGTATGCCGATAAAACTTATGTTGATGTTGATATTTTTAAGGATGATAAAAGGGCAAATGAGCTGAAGCATCTTCCCTCTTCCTGCTGGGAGTCGGCTGAATCTCTTGAAAAGCAAAAGGATATTCTACTAAAATACGGAGTCTTTACTGAAGGTATTTTAAACGGCATTATCGAATATCACAAAAGTTATAAGGATAAAAATTTACGAAAAGAGATAGAAGACAATCCTGAAAAGGTAATGAAACTGGTGGAAAAATATTTTCATTGTGGATAAAGCATAATTTCAATAGTGGATACTTGAAGAATAATGTAAAAATCTGATATAGAAAAATAGTTGTTGGCGGTATATTTTCCACCCCCTTACAGCCCCTCAAGCTTTCGCACTCCCCCGCCAGCGGGGGATATTTGCGATTTATATCCCCCGCTGGCGGGGGAATAAGGGGGTGGACATCTTTAACGGATAATAAAAACATAAACATAGAATAATAGAAAACATCTATTTTTTCGTACACATTTAAAATAGCTAAAACAATGATTCAATTTTCAGAATACAACTATACGGAAGCCGATATTAAAGAGAGGATTAACAAGATTCACTCTTCACAACTAAAATCAACAGATAAAAACTCTTTAAGAATTATCTTAAACTGTATTGACCTGACATCATTAAATGGGAATGACACACACGACAAGATACGCGCAATGTGTCAAAAAGCGTACAGTTTTTCCAATTCAATAGACAATATCCCAAACGTTGCAGCAGTTTGTTTCTATCCTCCTTTTATGTCAACAGCAAAGAAAGAACTTAAAGGCAGAAACATTAGAATAGCCTCTGTTGCCGGTGGTTTTCCCAGTGGTCAAACATCATTAATGGTAAAGCTTGATGAGATAAAATATGCAATTGATGGTGGTGCCGATGAAATTGACACGGTTATCTCACGCGGAAAGTTTCTGGAGGGAGATGTTAATGAAGTATTTGATGAACTGGCAGCACAAAAAGAGGTCTGCGGAAACACACATTTAAAAGTAATTTTGGAAACAGGAGAACTGGAAACCATAGCCAACATCAGAAAAGCAAGCGAAATTGCTATAAATGCAGGTGCCGATTTTATTAAAACTTCAACAGGTAAAATTACTCCAGCAGCTACAGAAGAGGCTTTTGTTGTTATGGCTGATACTATCCTTGAATATTACAATAAAACAGGTAAAATGATTGGTATTAAGCCGGCAGGAGGAATTTCTGAACCCGAAGAGGCACTGGCATATCTTCAATTGCTGTCAAATATTTTGGGTGAGAAATGGATGAACAATAAATTTTTCAGAATAGGTGCCAGCCGGCTTGCCGATAAAGTAGTGGATTCATTGATAGCACACCGGAAATAATTGAAATGTGCATTATTTGAAAACCGCAAAACTCAAATATGCTCCAATCTTTACATACTACGAGATTGATTGAGCTAGAGCACGACAAACGATTACGCTTCTTCTGAACAAAAATCAAAAATAATTGTATAAAGTTGTAAGGATTTCAAAATTCAGGCAACTAATTAAACAAATCTTATGTCTGCTATTTAGAAGTAATAAAAATAACAGAACTAGGATTCAACTCAATTAAAATATTCACAAATGAAAAAAATTATACTTGCAACCCTGTTTTTTGCTCTGATACTTACTGGCCGGTCACAAACAATGCTGGATACAGCCACAAACTTCACTGTTAAAGATGTCAGTGGGGATACCTGGGAATTATTTTCACTGCTTGATGATAATAAAATCGTTGTAATTGATTTTTTCTCAGTTGCTTGCAGCGGATGTCAGCTATATGCACCTGAGATTCAGGAGGCTTATGAAGCTTTTGGCTCTAATGAAGGAAATGTGTTTTTCCTCGGCATTGACAAGGGTAATCATAATGATGACGTTCAGTATTTTGATTCGGTTTACGGCATAACTTTTCCTGATGTCAGCGGTTTCGACGGTGGAGGAAATCAGGTTCATATGGCTTATAGCATCCAGGGAACACCTACACTCTGCATTATTTTACCAAACAGATATATTCCTGTAAAGCAAATATATCCTCCGTCATATGAGAATCTTGTTGATTCAATTGTAAGTGTAGGTGGAACTTTGATAACATCTGTTGCCGAGAAGGTATTAAATGAAGACTTATTAGTATTATCACCAAATCCTGCGACCTCTTTTGTAAATCTGAATATAAATCTAGAGCACGATAGAACGTTACAGGTAGAAATCTATAATTTGCTTGGTGAAAAAGTTCTTGAAACTGATCCGGAATTTTTTCAGCAGGGAAGAGTAATCAAAAAAATAAATCTCCCATTTCTTCCCAAAGGACCATATTTTGTTAGGCTGCTTGATGGCAACACTCAATTACAAATCAAAAAACTAATACTTAAATAGTTACAAAATATACTTTAGATAGTCGAGTACCAGAGGGATATCATCAGGGTCAACACCATTATTAATGATGAGTTCCTTATCCTCCTCAAAGCCTGCCATAAATAGCTTCATATTATTATCATTGCAGTTAATAGAAAGTTTATAATTCTTTAATGCTGTCTGACGGTTTCCAAGACACCACTCTACATGTCCCAGGTTCATCAAGTCATATTTATTGGCTTCGCTCTCAATTAGCCTAAGGTAATAATTTTTTGCAGTTTCGAGTTTACCAAGTGCCAACGAGCACCATGCAATCGGGCGCAGTACTTTTTTATTGTCAGGTGCCAGAAACTCAACTTTAAAATAATATTTAAGTGCATTTTCATAATCCTTCAGGTCGAGATATGAGTGCCCTATAAAAGTCTGCACATAAAGATTTTCCGGTTCCAGTTGCTCAGCTTCAAGATAATACTTAAGCGACTCCTCATAATTTTCCACATTACGATAACACAAAGCAATCTTCTTAATATTCCATGCACGGTTAGTATCATAAAGCTCAGCCATTTTATAATAATTCAGGGCATCCTCATAATTACGCATTTTCTGTGAGCAATAGCCCATCTTTTGAAACACTTCGAGGGAGTTATCCCCCTTTTCATTCAGCTCCTTGTATATCTCAAAAGCCTGCTCATAATACTCCCTTTCAAAGAAAAACTCTGCAATATTCCTGATGATTTTTTCATCATCAACCAGAATTTTAAAAAACTTACTTTTATAAAAATCAAACCTCAGTTTAAAGATATCGGTAAATTCATTTCTCATAGGATGAAGTTTATAAAACCGGTACAAATCGTGAATATATTGAGAATATATACTTTTTGTATGTGTTGACTTATTTAACATATCATCCTCATTTTGCAGTTCCTTCAGCCCCTCCATCTCGGCACGAAACATCTCTATCATCATATTCTTCTGCATCTGCGGCATTTGTTCAATATTCAAACAAAAAGAGTACTTATCAGAATTACACAAAAAGAAAGATTGCGAAAGACTATCAAGAAACAAATCAGCATCAAAACTTTTATCTTCTCTGCTCAGGGCATCCCTGATTATATAATTATCAATATGAAAAGGTCTGAACCAATTAATCATCTCGTCAAAGAATGAGAAGTTTTTTAATCTTGAGAAAGCAGCCATGAATACATCAGAGCCTTCCATTTGAAGCTTTGATATTTCCTGAAGTTTATCGAGAAGGTCAGGTGCATCCTCAAAAACCCTTTCCCAATCGGGATTTTTATCTTCCATAAAGTCATCCGACAGAATATTATCAAGGTCCAGTTTATCCTTCAGTATTGGCTGAAACTTTGCAACCTCTGGAAATATTTCTTCATTAAGCTTTTTAGATATTTTTTCAGTCTCTTTTGTCTTTAGTAGCTGAATAGCAATAAATTCGATATTAGTTTCAATATCAGGAATAGCTTTCAGGTCTTCTATTTCTTCCAACAATTCGGGATAAAACTCCAATCTGGAATTATAAATATAAAGACTAAAAAACAAACCTACCAAAGCTCTCTGCCTTATCTGCTCATTTGAATCCATTGAAAACTCCATCAGCAACTCTATTTTCTTAACATCAAAGGACCTTATTGAGCTAATTGTCAAGGTACTTATAACTATTGCCTGTTCGTACCAGGGAAAATTCCTGGAGACCCAAAGTGACTTTACAAGTTTAATATCTGCATCCTTAAATTTATCAGTCAGGAGTATAAGGTTAAAAATTTTGCTTAAAGTTTCCTGGTGTCTCAAATACTCCCTCTTATTGTCTTTTGCTGAAACATAAGATTCTGTCAAAACATTTGCAAGTTCATCATCAAAAGCAAGACTATCAATGCTGTTTATTGCTTCATCTTTCACAACTCCTGCCCTGTTCTCGATCTGTCGTTTCAGATTATAAAGATGCTGGTTGCTATCTTTCATAAGAGCATATTGCCTTGCAACATCAGAAAGCTCAAGTATAGAGACCTGAAGTTTGCGATAAATTTTATCCCGTTCCGGATCAGGAGCTCCATCCACAGCATATTTTAACAAAGTTTCGTAAGTAGTATCCAGTTCTTCAAACCGGGAAATAAAATCTCCCTTCCCCGATGCCAGCACCAGTTCCCCGAGCAGGTTAAGAGCATCCTTAAGCTTTTTGCTTTTTACCAGACTAAAGAGCCCTACATAATTCCTTTCTATGATTCTTTTTTCCATTTTTTCCTTTCCTGACTGACCTATTTAAATATTTATTATTTTTACAAAAATATTTATTTTTATTCAATTTAAAAAGTAATGATTAAAATGAGGCTATTTTCAGTTTTAACAGCATTCCTAATCATCCTGTTATCTATCCCTGCTTGTACTGAAGATGATAACACAAATCCTGTCGATGACAGGGATCAATTTCTTGGTTACTGGAATGTTAATGAAACCTGTAGCCGTGATTCATATTCTATCCAGATAGTCATAGATCCTTCGAACAGTAGCCAGGTTATAATTAATAATTTCTGGCTTATCGGTAATAACGAAAAAGCTCCCTATGCTATTGTTGCCGGGAGTACAATAACTATTCCCAAACAAACTATGTGCGATAACAACTCAAATGAAGTTCAGGGAAGCGGTGTATTAGACAAAAATAAGATAAACTGGCACTATACTGTAAATGATGGAGCCGATTTATATACCTGTACTGCTTTGTATGAGAGACAATAATCATTTTGAGTCCGCCTCAGCTTTCATCTTACTTAATTTTGCAATAACATCTTCGTAAATACCGTCATATTCATCAAGGTCTTGCTGGTAGTACTTCACACTGCTTTCAAACTGCTCCCTTGTGATATTATATTTTTCCATAACAGTTTGATATAGATAGTACTTTGATTTCAAAACATCATTATGATTATTTTGCTTCTCTTTCATCACAGCATCATAAAGATGCAAATCAGTAATAATATCGACCATCTCATCCCGTGAAATCAGATCGGCTGGAGGTTTTTCATTTTTTTCAGAAATATTATAAGTGCATCCTGAAAACACAAAAAGAGTAATAATAATTATGTAAACGAAGCCTTGTCTCACTCTTCCTCATTGTTTTTACCGGCATACTCAATGTTCAACCCCTGAATAACCTGAGAAGTAATATCAAAAGTATCTTTAGCTAAGAGAATATTCCCCATAGAATTATAACTTAACACATAATCAAAATTAGCCGAAATATTCATCCGTTTCAGATAGTTACGAATACTGTCAAGAATAATAACATTCATTTCCATCTCTTTTTGTGCAAGTTCAGATGAGTACTGATCCTGCAACTGATACAATTCCTGCTGACGTACCATAAGTTGCTGATATATCTCTTCAGCACTTTGCTGCGAAATAGTTTGCTTTTGAACCTGCTCCTGAAAATAGGCAGCATCATCCTGATAGGCCTTTTGTTTAGCTGCAAACTCCTTATCCATTTTATCTCTTTCACTGTTCAGGTCGCCTGTCAGTCTTTTAACAAAGTCATACTGGTTAAGAACCTCCTCAGAATTAATAAAAGCTATTGATGAAGGTGGCAAACTTTTATTTATTGCAACTAATTGAGATTTTGGCACTTCTTGTGCCTCATCACTATCTGTAAAATATAAAATAAATAAGACAATTACTCCAAGGAGGGCAATAACCCCAACGATAAGTCCTGAATTAATATTATTTTCTACTGTTTTAACTTCTTCGTTCATCTTTACAATGTTTAATTTCCAACCTCTGACATAAACTTTATCCTAACAAGCCTGATCTCCTCTTCAGAAAACTCATCTTCTCCAAGCTCCACATGTGCCTCTTCCAATGAATCAGTCTCAGCGTCCTGAAAATATTCAAAAATTTCCTCCTGATGGTACTCATCAACATACTCTTCAATATAATATCCTATGTTGACCTTTGTGCCGGATGCAACAATACTTTCTATCTCAGTTAAAAGCTCACTAACAGTAAGATTTTTTGTGAATGCAATATCCTCAAGAGCAAGTTTTCTATCAATACTTTTAATAATATACACCTTCAATCCTGACTTGTTAACAACAGATTTCACAACCAGGTCATTTGGCCTTGTAATTTCATTTTCCTCAACATAGCTCATAATTAATTCGAGGAAAGGCTTTCCGTATTTTTTTGCTTTTCCAGAGCCGACACCTGTTATCTGTAATAGCTCTTCCTCTTTTATGGGATACTGAATCGACATATCTTCTAGCGAAGGGTCCTGGAAAATTACAAATGGAGGCAAATTCTCCTTACGCGAAATATCCTTTCTTAAATCCTTCAATAGTGTAAATAATGTCTGATCTGTTGTACTCGTCTTTATTACACCTCCTCCGAAAAAGTCTTCATCGCCATCAGTATTCTCATAATCATGATCCTTTGTAAGCATTACAGACCAAGGATTTTCGATAAATTTATCACCTTCCGGGGTTATTTTCAGTAAGCCATAATTCTCAATATCCTTTACTAGCAGATTCTTAATTAATGCCTGACGAAATACTGCGTTCCAGAATTTCTCATCATGCTCCATTCCTCTTCCAAAGGCTTTCAGTTTGTTGTGCTTAAATGATTTTATTGTAGCTGTATTCTTCCCAACAAGAATATTAATAATATGCTTGGCCTTAAAAAGCTGCTTCACTTCCAATACGGCTTCAAGGGCAATCTTCACAAAGTCTTTACCCTCAAATTTCTCTTTTGGATGCAGACAATTATCGCATGCACCACAATTTTCTTTGACAGATTCCTCCCCAAAATAATGCAAAAGCTGGCGATGTCGACAGACTGCAGATTCAGCATAAGAGACAGTTTCCTGAAGAAGCTGCTTTGCAATTTCCTGTTCGGCAACAGGTTTACCCTTCATAAATTTTTCGAGCTTAAGAATATCATCGTAGCTGTAAAAAGTAATACAGTTACCTTCCCCATCATCTCTTCCGGCACGTCCTGTCTCCTGATAGTAACCTTCAATACTTTTGGGTATATCATGGTGAATCACAAACCTGATATCCGGTTTATCTAT
>JAUVIX010000164.1 GCA_030592565.1 Chlorobiota bacterium | reverse complement strand
TCCCCACAATAATTTACGCAACAACCTGCTTTGCTCTTTATCCAGTGTTTTGGTTGTCCCTGTAAACATTGCGTTGAAATATCCTTTTAAAAACGACACAGAACCTATAAAAATTGGAGGTTTTAATAGATCATGCATTGTTCTGAGTGTTAGGTATAAAGGGTTATAACCAAGCTTATAAGCTCCCCTTCCCTGCCTCTCTTTTCCTTTTACAACAGAATAGCGGCCAATCGGTCGGGTTTGCTTATAATTTATATCATAGAATGCCTCTGTTTTCCATCCTTTTTGCATTGCAAGAATATTGTCGGCAGTATCCCACCCAAGATCCTCAGGAATCTGGCCAATATCATCCAAACAATCCTTACTGTATATTTTAAAATCACCGTTTGTATGCCACGAGGGACTTTTTACAAATACTTTTTTATCCTCATTAATAAAATATGGTGTTCCCGAAATAATACCATATTTTACTCCCTTTATCCTGCCAACAATTTTTTTCATAAAATCCCGATCGAATGAAATATCGGCATCCATTTTGGCAATATAATCATACTCTACCCCGGACGCATCAATTAAATCTTTTATCTTATTGAATATCTTAACTATTTTTCCCCCAAGCACATAATCATCCTCAGCATCATTAAGGTAATAGTGAATAAAAGCATGCTGATCAGAATACTTACGTACAATTCCTGCTGTTCCATCAGTAGAATTATCGTCGGCAACATAGACCAGTTCTGGTTTCACATCCTGATTCAAAATAGAATCAAGAGTAACACTTATGCCCTCCTCCTCATTTTTTGCTGGTATAACTACAACATACTTCATACTTTCAGTTACCTGTTTTTCAGGAATTAAATTGATTCATTATAAATTCAGCGTATTTCTCCCAACTGTTTTCCTCAATAAATTTCTTTCGCTTCTCTGTGTCAATACCTTTGTCAGTTTTCAGAATCGCCTCAATTCGATCAATCATTTCATTATAATCTTTATACGAATAAATGATATTTTCGTTAGAAAGATCGGCAAAGGCTCCTTTTTGAGGACCAAGAATGTCAGCTTCATAAACCACTGAATCCATTAACACTCCGGAGCCAAGCACACTTGAACTTTGGTATGGAAATAAAATGATCCTGGATGTTCCTGCAAGCCTTTTGAGCTCTTCTTCATCTGCAAATCTGTTTATGATTTTTATGGTTGAATTCTGAAACTTCATAAGCTGTTCCCCATAACTTTCATCTGATACTTTACCGATTATCACAATTCTGAATCGGTTCTCCATCCTCTTATCGTAAAGTAGCTCCAAAAACTTATCAATTCCTTTGTACGGAGAAATTCTCCCCCATATCAGTATATCAATTACTTTGTCAGGACTTGCAGACAAAAACTCATTTGTAACCGGATGATGTCTGAAAATAATATTCAAATCATCTCTACCGGAAAACTCTTTGGCAAACCCGATACCTTCTTTGGCATGAACAATAAGGTAATCACAATTTCTCAATAAAAATTTAATCAGTTTGCTTTTTACCTTCAAATTAGTTCCCTCATGAGAAATTCTATTGTGAACTGTCAAGACAGTTTTTATTCCTTTAAGTTTGAAATAGTAAAAGAGAGAAACCAGGAATATCATCTGGAAGTAACCGCCTTTTTTGTCAACCACATTCTCAATCCAATGAAAAAAGACATAATCTATTTTACCTAAATAGTTCCTAATATCTAAAATTCCCGAATAGGACGGATGATCAACATTAACAAAATCAAAATATTTACTAAACGATTTTACAAAATTATCTATATAGGGATTATACACCCCGGTACTATCGCGCCCTGAAATTGGATATATGTATGCTTTCTTCATAAATTCTCAGTTAATCACAACTTCACTTTTCTTTTCATTCCTATCATTCCTAACATTTTCCATTTGATAAACCCACCCATATATTCAAAATACTTTTTAAACAGCACTTTATATGCAAGTGGTGATTCAGATTGGATTTTATAGAATTTAATATCTTTTTTTATATTATAGTTCGACTTCAATGATTTCATTGACTCCTTCAACTGTTTATATGTCTCCGGATATTTCATTCCTGTATTTTCTGTATTATTATAGATTTTCAGGTTGGGATAAACACTTATTTTAAAGCCGTTTTTGAAAGCGCGGTAGGTATAGTCACTGTCTCCATGATATTGTGGAAAGTTAACATCATCAAGATAACCGATTTTATCGAATGCCTTCTTTGGCACAAGGGTTCCCATACCAGGCAACCAATGTACATCAACCACCGACTGATGTTCACGACTATCTTTAACATGAAAAGCATGCATATCCTTGGTCCCTTTTACAGGATTAAAAACACCTCCCATCGCCCAAACCTCCTCAGGATTTTCAGCTACATATATTTTTGATCCAATAATAACATTATCCTCCAAACCCTCTAATATTTCAACCAGATTATAAAAATAATCCTTTTCAGGAATAATATCATTATTCCACCATAGCACGTGAGATATATCAGGTTCTTTAAATGCCATTTTTGCCCCGACATTTATCGAACCACTCCACCATAAGTTTCCATCACCTCTTTCAATTTGCACTTCAGGAAAACTTTGCTTTATCCACTCATTGCTACCATCTGTAGAACCATCATCAATAACAATTACCTGAAACCCAACAGAACTATTCTTCAACTCATTTATCTGTAGAAAAATTTGTTTAAGAGCTTTCCTGGTAAAATCCAGTCCGTTAAATATCGGTATTAATATTGCTACTTTCATTAGCTTACATTAGTGTTTCAATTAACTCCTTCATCTTCCTGCCGGCATAATCCCAGTTAAGTCTGGTTTTATATTCATTAAACGATGATAAGGCCATATCCATATATTTTCCATGATCAGTAAACATAGAAATGATATATTCACCATATTGTTCAGCCGGACTGTCAACTGGAAATAGCTTTCCGTTTACATTGTCAGCCACTACTGATGAAACTCCTCCTGTATCATTTGTTATTGACGGAATTCCAAATGAACTGAATTCGCAATAAACAATTGGTGTACAGTCAGCTAAAGTTGGCAAAACCAGAAAATGTGACCCGGAAATAAGATCTTCAAGTAACTTTTTACCTTCGGGTGTTTTTTTGCTTATGAAGCCATAAACTTTTACATAATCCGGCAATTCCTCGCCATCATCAGGTGTTACGCCAACTATTGCAAGCTCTGCCTTAACTCCGTTATCATTCAGATATTTTACAATCTCAACTGCTCTTTTACCTCCCTTACGATACCATTCAACGCCAATAAACAGCAATTTGCATACATCTTTTGACTTTGAGTTAACTAAGTCCTTTATATCCTCAACAGAATAATCGTTATCAATATTCGCCCCATAGGGAATCACTTTTACCTTTTCAGGATCAGCACCGTAATGCTTAATTGCGCCCTGCCTTGCCCATTCGGATGAATAAACGGCATAAGCAGCATTATGGATTGACTGTCTTTCCATCAGATTTCCATTTCGTATCGTCTCCTCTGAAAGGCCTGTAAAGTATGGATAATAATCAATCATATCTGCAAAATTAGCATCTGCCCAAAAAATTACAGGCGCACCAGCATCAAGATAAGTGACAGGAATGGATGAATAACTCAGGAAAACATCTGTTTTTATACCCTCTGCCCTCTTCTTAATCTGCTCTGCATAGCCACGTAATACTGTAGGCGAACGATCAATAAGATATTTTTCACTTAAGAACTTCCGGTATAACCACTCTTTCCCTTTATGAAAGTACTTATTCTTTCTTTCCAGATTTGAAATATATGTAAGGCTTGCCGATTGGGCAATCATTGCTTTTGGTATGTAATAATCAGTCCCTGAGCCACTCTTAATATCAGAAGCATCAAATACCGAAATATAACTTATATTCATAAGTACTATTTTAGTTAATTCAGACAAAAATACGTAACAATTGCTTTAAATGTTACCAAACAACAGAAAAAACAAAAATATTTCCTGTCAAAAAAATAACATTTTTAGTTTTATTTCGTATTAAAAGCATTAGAAAGTAATTTTTTAATATTTTTGTATAACCTAAATCATAATATTAGATGATTAAGTACATATTTACAATTAGTACAGGAAGGACAGGTACACATTATCTTAGTAAGCTGTTTCAGCATATAGATGGATGCAAATCATATCATGAGCCAATCCCAATTATGCACTCCAAAGCTATGCGCCAGTTTTTAAAGGGAAATACCAAATTGATGGAGAAAAATATGCCTGAAAAAATTGAGGAAATAAAAAAGCTAAGTGAGGAAACTGAAGTCTATTTCGAATCGAATCATATGTTTATTAAAGGTTTTGGTTGGTACATTCCTGACTACATAAATCCGGAGGAAATAGGTGTACTGGTTATCACACGAAAAACAGAAGAAATTGTTGCAAGTCATATTAAGCTCGACGCCACACCATTGCACTATAAAGGCTGGGACTGGACAATAACCCCACTTGTTGACAACAATCTTGCTGAGTTGCCAAAAGAGTATAAATTCCCAAAGCTGCTTTATTATAATTACTCACTACAATTGAAAACCATTTTCAGACCGTCAGTTAATAAGTTGTTTGGGAGGTCTGAGGACTATAGACCGGGATATATTAGGAGATATGAAAAAGCAATGCTTGAGTGGTATATTGATGAGACATTCAAAAGAGGTGAGCAATATTTCAAAACATATCCTGAAATAAAACATCTGGAATTCGACATTACTGAACTTAACGACCCTAAGACAATTGAAAAAATTATCAAAGATTTCAATCTGAATGTTAAAATTAAACCATCATTTTACGATGCTTTGAACAAACGAACCAATCTTGACCCTTATGCAAATAAGTTAAAAATCGCATAACAACCTTGATAACTAACAACTATGAAAAGAATAGTCCTATATCGTTTCCATAATAAAATCGAGATTTGCCAAAACCGGTTAGAACTCTTAAGAAAATTTAACCCAGGTATACCAATTTATGGACTTTATGGGGGTAAAGAGGACGAATTTGAGTTTTATACATTGAATCTGGTCTCTTATTTTGATGATATTTATTGTATAAGAAATCAACCAGATGAGTGGAAATGGAAAAATAGTGATCTGGCAATAAGACTTTGGTATAAGGACTTTGGATATACAATTGACTTTGATATGGTCCATATTATGGAGTGGGATATGATCCTTCTCGACTCACTGGATAATCTTTACAGACACATACCTAAAGATACTGTAGGAATCACAGGACTTATCCCTCTTAAGAAGATTGAAAATAAATGGTTTTGGATACGCGACGAGAAGCAAAGTAAACAATGGAAAAAACTCAGGGAATTTGCTAAGCAAAACCTGAATTTTGAAGGAGAAGGGTACGGCTCACTTGGTCCCGGACTTTGCTATCCTGGAAGTTTTTTGGAGAGGTACAACCAAATTGAGGTTCCTGATCTTTGTAATGATGAGTTAAGACTGCCTTTTATAGTAAAAGCTTTAGGTTTTGAAGTTATGGATACCGGATTTTTCAAAAAGTGGTTTTCAAAAAAAGAATTAAAATATTTCAACTGTAATAATATTGAGATAAGTCTGGAGTCGATGATGAAGCAATATAAAAAGAAAAAAGGCAGGCGAGTCTTCCATCCTTTCAGAAAATTGCTTGACCCGGAGATGTTTATGTAGTGTTTTGGATTATAACAAAATTGCAAAGGTCGCATAATGCAATTATTGCCGGGTTTTTCAAAATAAAAAAGCCCGGATTCTCTCCAGGCTTTTTTATTAGGATTTAATTGTTGGACTAACTACTCAACAATGGTCATCTCTTCTATAAGATTATGAGCCCCTGCATATTTATCAATAATGAATAAAACGTAGCGAGTGTCCACGCAAATTGTCCTTTGCAGATCAGGTTCAAATGCTATATCGCCGCTCATAGCTTCCCAGTTTCCATCAAAAGCAAGGCCGATCAACTCTCCGTTGCCATTGATTACCGGGCTTCCTGAATTTCCACCGGTAATATCATTTGTGGTCAGGAAGCAAACATTAAGCTTACCGTCTTTTCCATACCTTCCGTATTCTTTTGCTTCAAAAAGTTTTTTCAACTTATCCGCAACAATAAATTCATTATTGTCAGGGTCTTCCTTCTGCATAACGCCATAAAGATGGGTTACATAGTCATAATGTATTGCATCTGCCGGATAATAGTCTTCAACTGATCCGTAACTCAATCTCAAGGTTGAGTTAGCATCAGGATATTTAACCATATCGGGATTCATTTCGCGTAACCCCTCAATAAAAAGTCTTTTTCCATGCGACAAGGATGATTGAGCTCCCTGGTATCCTCCGGCAACAGCCATCATAGAACTCATAACATCACTTGCAAGTATATAAGCCGGATCTTTTGCAAGTTTTTTAGCATTTGGCTTGTCAAGGAAGGCATTAACCTTATCCTGGCTTGAGAATATTGATTTCTCAAACACCTCCTGTGCAAACTTATCAAAATCACCTTTGTATTTTTTATTTATCTCTTTAAAGAAATCCGGCCATTGCTCTTCAGGGACATCATTTGCATACATTTTATATAAGCCAGCCAGTATCTTTTTATCAGTGGGTGCATTATAATCTTTAAAGTGCTCCTGGGCAGATTCACGCAATCCTTCTGCTGTTTGTTTTGGCGCATCAGGATTGTCTTTAATATCATTCAACTCTTTTTCATATTGCGAAAACTGCTTTGCATAGCTAATAATGTCAGGCCCCATAAGTCCAAGATTAATATAAAGCAGAGGACCAATTGCATCACTCATTTTTACATATCCTTCCTTTATCTCATTCAATACTCCGCCAAATTTATTTGCTCTTGCAGTATCAACATTAACCCAATCTGTAAACTGATTTTCGATTTCACGCTTTTTGGTAACTACATTAAGTTTTTTTAATCCTCTTGACTGTCCAATGTAATACTTCCAACCATTGGCAAGTGAAGCATAAGTAGAAGCATATTTTATCATTATTTCCTGACTGGCTTCCATATCCACTTTCATTATCTCAAGTTTTTTACCTAGCAGGTCGATAAGTGGTGGTGCAAATTTATCCATATTATACTGTACACCGTAAGAAGTCATATATCTGCTAGTGCTTCCAGGATATCCCCATATCATTGCAAAATCATCCTTCTCAACCCCTTTGATTGAAACAGGGAGATAGTGCTTTGGTTTCAATGGTATGTTCTCCTCAGAATATTTTGCCGGAGATCCATCGGGAGCAGTATAAACACGAAACATGCTAAAGTCGCCAGTATGACGAGGCCACATCCAGTTATCTGTGTCTCCGCCAAATTTTCCTACCGAAGAAGGAGGAGCACCAACAAGGCGTACATCCTCATAAACGTTATAAACAAACAGATAATACTCGTTTCCACCAAAAAAACCTTTTACAACGACATTATATTTTTTGTCTTCATTTGCCTGCTTCTTCAATTTACTTGAAATTTTTCTGACTTTTGCCGACCTTTCTGTAGCACTCATTGTATCACTAAGGAAAGGGATAATACTGTCGGTAACATCTGCCATTCTGATAAGGAAAGAAGCTGTCAAAGCATCATTTGGAAGCTCCTCTCCTTTTTCCATTGCCCAAAACCCATCTTTCAGATAATCGTGTTCAAGGGAACTGTGCTGTTGGATAATATCAAAGCCACAATGGTGATTAGTAAGCATCAGACTCTCGTCAGAAACAATTTCACCTGTACAAAAATAACCACTAGGTTTGCTTTGTGTTGATAAACCAACAATGGCATCTTTCAGGCTGGAGTTGTTAATACTGTAAATCTCTTCAGCAGTCAGTTGTAATCCCATTGTATGCATGTCAGT
>JAUVIX010000247.1 GCA_030592565.1 Chlorobiota bacterium | reverse complement strand
ATAGGAACAAGCTATCTGCAGCGCATAATAATTCCCAGTTTACGTTCGGCTGCCCGCAGTGTTGTTGGCAGATATACACCAGAACAAATCTATTCAACAAAGCGTGATATTATTCAGGATGAAATTTATGAAGAAACAAAAGCACTACTTGAAAAAAAATATGTGCAAGTGAATCAGGTGCTGATACGTTCAATTAAACTTCCTACGACTCTTAAGCAGGCTATTGAGGGCAAACTAAAACAAGAGCAACTGTCGCTGGAGTACAAATTTAAAATAGAAAAGGCCATACAGGAAGCCGAACGCCAGAAAATTGAAGCCGAAGGAAAAGCAACAGCCAACAGGATAATTAGTGCCAGTTTAACCGCAAATATTTTACGCGAAAAAGGAATTGAAGCTACAGTAAAACTTTCAGAATCTTCTAACAGTAAAGTTGTAATTATTGGTAATTCAAAAGATGGTTTACCGATAATACTTGGCGATTCAAAATAATTATTACTCGGGACTTCTTAACCTGAAAGGATTTGTAAGCGGGCAATTTTCACTGAAGTGATTTTAATTCCTCGCCATAATCATATTGCAAATCTTCGTGGAGGGAGCTAATGACTTTTTTAATTTTTTGAATTTGCCGAATATATATATTGTTAAGAGCAATACTCTTATTCAATGGAATACCCGAGTCTTTCAGGCATCTGCAAAAATGCAATAACAATTCAACTTCGGTCTGTTTACGACCTGAATAGCGAATGAATTTATTTGTAGTTCTTACAATTTTACGAATACTCTTTTTAGCAAAATAGATATTGCTTTTGTTAATTTCCTCAAATTGCCGGTCTGTTTCATTTTTTATTGATTCGATATAAGATTGTTCGTCTTGTACTTCAAAAAGGAGGTAGGTCAGTAACTCCTTGTTTTCTTTTTTAAAACGTGCCAACCTTAAACTAATCTCCAATAGTTCATTTGAAGAGCGGGTGTTAAGTTCCTGTTTAAGTTGAGTGATGTATGCAGCTTTCATATTTTATTCAATTTGCTTTCCAATTCCAGTAACACTACCTTTTTTTGGAATGACACTCCAAAAATACTAAAAATCAAATTTGAAATTCAAAGTTATAAATATTATAGTATTTGTATGTTTGCAGTTTGAAAAATAATATATTAAAATATGAAACGAACTCTATTTTTACTAAGCGGATTACTAATTGGTATACTGTTACTATCCGGATGTCACGACACAACGAAAAATGAAGATAATAAGATAACGGTTCGCCAACCTGTTGATACTGTTGGTTTTGCCCAATATGACTGGCAAATGGACAGTGTTATGGCACGAATTGAACGTGAACAGGGGAAAATATTGAACGATAAATTATCATATTCAAATGTTGATAGTTTGGGATGGAAAGTTGCCATTTCACCACACGACGATTATTCCTATGTGGGATATCTGTATCCTGCTGTTTTAAAGAACATAAAAGCAAAAACGATAATTATTTTCGGTGTGGCCCATAAAGCAAAAAGATTTAATCTTGAAGATCAGATTATTTTTGATAGCTATGATTTTTGGAAAGAGCCTTATGGAAATGTTATGGTTTCAGGTATTCGTGATGAAATTATTAAACAACTTCCAAAAGAGATATATCAAGTCAACGATTCGATGCAGTCAATTGAACATTCGGTTGAAGCCATTATCCCTTTCCTTCAGTATTATAACAAAGATGTTGAAATAGTTTCCATTCTTGTTCCATATATGTCGTTTAAAACAATGAATAAGATTGCCGAGCCGCTGGCAAAAGCAATTAATAAAGTTGTGAAAAAGAGAAACTGGCAATGGGGAGAAGATTATGCCATTGTGATTTCGACCGATGCGGTACATTACGGAGACGAAGAGTGGGGCGGCGAAAACTATGCGTTTTTCGGGACAGGTTGTAAGTCCAATGAAAATGCCAAAGCACATGATTATGAAATTATGAAGACTATTTCCGGCAATCTTTTACCCGAGGGAGTTAAGAAATTCACGCAGGAAACCCTGGATGATAATGATTTCAGAAAGTACAAATGGACCTGGTGTGGTAGATATTCGGTTCCACTTGGTTTGCTAACTGCATATAATCTTAATAAACAGGAAAGTGAAGAGCCTTTGTATGGTATGGCCATAGGTTATGCAAACAGTATTGATCATCCTCAGATTGAAGTTGAAGTTATGGGTATGGGAGTTTCTGACCCGGCATACGTTCATCACTGGGTAGGTTTCGCAGCAATTGGATATAAGTAAGCAGGGGTTTTATGAAACATAATTCGGAAATAATGATATCTAATCATAGCGTGGATGCTCTAAACATAACGAGTAGATTGGTAAGATAAGAGGTCTATTCTTGACAATTAGTGCAATTCATTGAGTATAAATAAAAATGTAACATCTTTGGGTTCAATTACAATATAATTACCAATTACAATTAATTACTAATTACAAAAAAATTACCTTTAATATGAACGGACAACCTGAACTATACAAAACCCTGGAAGAGCTCAATATCAACTTTGAATATTATGAGCACCCACCTGTCCCGACAATTGAAGAGGCAAAAAAATACTGGGTTGATCTGAATGCAACTCACTGCAAAAATATCTTTTTCAGAAACCATAAAGGCAATCGTCACTATCTTGTCATCCTTGAGCATACACAGGCCCTTAATATTCACGATCTTGAAAAAAGGCTAAAACAGGGAAAGCTCTCTTTTGCATCCGAAAAGAGAATGGTGAAATACCTTGGTTTAAAACCAGGCTCAGTCTCCCCCTTTGGGCTAATAAATGATAAAGAAAACCATGTTTACATTTTTCTCGATAAAAATCTTCGCAACTCAGATAAAATCAGCTTTCATCCAAATATCAATACAGCCTCATTAGTGATAGATTTTAAAGATTTTGAAAAGTTTCTGAAATGGATAGGGAACAGATATGAATATTTGGAATTGTATTGAGGAGTCAGACCTTACAGGTCTTGGAGACCGTGAGGTCTATAATTAAATTAAAAAAAAATTCATTATGGCCTGGATTATCTTCTGGATTGTTGTTTACCTGATACTGATTCTTATTCTATCCCTACGGCATGTCAAAACTACCGACATGGAGAGCTATCTTGTTAACAACCGGAAGACAAAGACTTTTCCGCTTGTAGCAACAACTCTGGCAACTTTTGTCGGGGGAGGCACTTCTATGGGACTGATGGCAATGGGTTACGAATCGGGACTGGCAGCTGTTGGTATCGGAGTAGCCTATGTAATCGGATTTTTCATATTGTCGCGTTTTGCTGCTAAGATGAATGAAACCGGGCGTAGGGAAACTCTTTATTCATTTCCGCAATATCTCAATAACAGATACACTAATCCTGATGATCCGAAATTTGCCCGTCTGTTTTCTTCAGCAGTTAGCGGCACCAATATTTTTATCTTTTTCTTTCTGCTGTCAGCCCAGTTTGTGGGAATGGCAGCTTTGCTAAAATTTGCTTTTACAATTGATTATATTCCGGCGGCTATAATCTCATGCCTTGTGGTTATAGGCTATACTGCAATTGCCGGTATGTCGGGAGTCATTATTACGGATATGATACAATTTATCATCATAATTTTTATGATCGTTGCTATTTTTATTCCCGGAATATATGAAGATACAGAAGGATTAACCCGGCTTACTGAATTGCCGGATAATATGCTTAATGGCACTTTTTATGGCTGGGCATTTTTAATTGCGCTTCCGCTGTTCCTTTCCCCTTCGGTTTTAATCCGTATGGATCTATGGCAGCGGATACTTGCCGCCAAAGATGGTAAAACTGCAAAACGGGTGAGTATTATTTCCGGACTTGGAATGTTGCCTTTCTATATTATTTTCCCCCTTGTAGGGATGACATTGCGGATAGTCCTTGGTGATTCCATTGAAGCAAACGATGTTACCTACCTCTTTCTTGAGAGGCATAGCGATATTGGTTTACATTTTCTGAATGCACTTGATGTTACAAATGTATTTATGAATAAGCATATGGCGGAATTTATTCTTGGCTTTGTTGTTGTCGGTTTAATGTCGGCTTTAATGTCGTCAGGTGATAGCTTTCTCAACCTTGTCTCTATTTCAGCGGTAAGAGATTTTGCCGGCTGGCGCAAAAAGGCTTCTCTCACCGATAAAAAGCACGTTTACAAACAGATAAGAATTGCTACCATTATTTTTGGCCTGATTGCTCTTGCTATGGCATTGGTCCTTCCCAAAATTGTTGATCTGATGGTGGTAGGTATCGCAACAATCGTAATTTTTGTACCCATAACTTTCCTTGCCCTTATCAAGGATGATGTTTATAAATACCGTAGGATTGCTGTTTACAGCATTATTTCCGGTTTTGTAGTCAACCTTGTTTTCTTTGTTTGGGGAACACTTGCTCCAGAGCAGTTTCAGGCTAAGTCATCATTTATCCCTGCCTTTATTGTTGCGAGTTTGGTCCTGCTTGCGGGGATAGGGTTTTGGAAAACAACTACCCAAAATGGATTGGATGGTGAAGGATAAAATGCTTTGGTGATTTTTAATTTCAAGTGCTTTAGTTGTTTTTTTCAAGTGCTGTATTCCATTAAACTCACCACCAGTTCCTGGATAGACAAAGAGGCAGAAAAAAATAAAAAGAACTATTCTGCGACTATAATCCACAAAATATTATAATAATTTGTGGATTATAGTCGCAAAATTTATACATTTGCAAATGTTAAAAAAATATTGGACTGACATTAAAATTAATAATTGACCAGATAAGAGATGTACAGCTAATTGCCACAGGTTCATCTGCTTTTGAACTTGCAAATAAAATTAACGAGCCACTAACAGGACAAAAATTTGAGTTTTTACTATTACCATTCTCTATTCAGGAGCTGATAGCACATTCAGGTGTTTTTGAAGAAAAGCGATTGATTAAACATAGGCTCATTTACGGTTTGTATCCTGATGTCGTAAATCAAAATGGTAACGAAAATATTATCCTGAATAACTTGGTTGATAGTTATCTGTTTAAAGATATTTTTTCTTTTCAGGATATACGAAAACCTGATATTATTGAAAAACTTCTTGAGGCACTTGCTTTGCAAATTTGTTCAGAGGTCTCCATTAATGAATTGTCCCAAATGTTGCAGGTTGACAGACTGACTATTAAAAGATATATTGAATTGCTGGAAAAAACATTCATTATTTTCCGATTGCCTTCCTTGAGCCGAAATGTAAGAAATGAGATAAGGAAAAATAAAAAGATATATTTTTATGATAATGGAGTCAGGAATGCAATAATTTCAAATTTCACAAATTTTGATTTACGGACAGACAAGGGTATGCTTTGGGAAAACTTTCTTGTAAGTGAACGGATTAAGTATTTAAATTACAACCTGTTTTACAGGAAGAAATTCTTTTGGAGGACACAGCAGCAGCAAGAAGTTGATTACATTGAAGAATATGATGGTAATATGTTTGCTTATGAATTTAAGTTGAACCCAAAAAAAAACGCAAAATTTCCAAAGACCTTTTTGAATGCTTATCCCGGAATCCAAACAAAAACTATTACTTTTGATAATTATCTGGAATTTTTAACTGAATGATCTTCTTATGCCCTTATTAGAGATGGTGTTTATCAATACCGCAGGATTGCAATTTACAGCATTATTTCCGGTTTTGTAGTCAACCTGTTTTTCTTTGTTTGGGGAACACTTGTCCCAGAACAGTTTCAGGCTAAGTCACCATTTATCCCTGCCTTTATTGTGGCGAGTCTGGTGCTGCTTGTGGGGGTAGCGTTTTGGAAAACGGCTAACCAAAATAAATTTGCTGATGAGGGGTAAGATATTCAAAGCCACCGCTATTTTCCGAGAAGTCATAATTCTCAATCAAATCTGAAATTTCATTTCCAATTTGGATTCTCAGCAGGAAGCACAACGTTAAGTGTTGAAATAGTAGCCGATTACAAGCATTCACTTATCAAACTATTACGAGTTTGATGCGAGCTACAAGCTTTAAATTTACTACTGAACCGGCTATTATTTTTACACATTGTTGT
>JAUVIX010000201.1 GCA_030592565.1 Chlorobiota bacterium | reverse complement strand
CCGTATGGTATGAATATTAAATTTAAGTACTACCTAAGCAATTTTCATAACCAGGATTATATGGAAACAATAGACCAGATTAATTATAATCCGTATAAGGGATTGGAAGCTAACGTATGGTATATTTCACTTAACTTCAATTTGTTTAAAAATACCGAACTAATTATAGTAGAATAGTCTTGGCACAAATAAAAACTCCCAACCTTTAACAAGAAAAAGTTGGGAGTTTTATTATTCAAAATACGAGCTATCGCAATTGGACCCTGCATCTTTTATTCCACATCAGAAAGCCACTCAGCAGAGTTAAACCATTTCTCTTCCAGTCCGTCCAAAATTCCAATAACCGAAAGGGCAGTCATATAATTCTCAACAAGGTTAAGAAGCAAAGGATCATTTGGAGATACAGCAACACCAATTGGCTCAATGGTCAATGGCTGTGCAAGTGTGATTAGTCCTTTTTCAGGATGAACAAGAGCCTCATAAGCACAGATTGGATAATCGGCAACCATAATGTCAGCTGTTCCGTCAACCAGCATTTTAACACCGTCGTCATAATTCTCAACCAGAATCAATTGTGAGTTTGGCATTTCTTCTTTAACATAATCCTCACTCGTTGACCCTTTAAGAGTCACCAGCTTCATTGTGTTCTCGTTCAGGTCGCTTGATTCGTCAGTTTTTGAATAATCAGATGTTTTTGTAAGGATTGACTTTCCGGAGATAATATAAGGCCCGACAAAGGCTGCACGCATATTCCTTTCCAGTGTAATAGTCATTCCAGACATAATTACGTCAATTTCACCTTTTTCAAGTGAATTCAGCAACTCAGAGAATGGAATTTGAACTATTTTAAGTTCCACATTCATAGAACCGGCAAGCAATTGCGCCATATCAGCATCATAACCGATAATCGAACCATCTTTTGCTTTCATCGAAAATGGTGGTTGTGTTCCTGTCATCCCTACTTTTAACTCTCCACTCTTTTTAATACTCGCAATTTGCTTTTGACCCATTACGTTCATTGTGAGAGCAACAGCTATCACAGCGATAAACATACTTTTTAACATTGTTTTCATCATTGTTTTTGTTTTTTGTGAATAATTATTATTTATTTGAATTGCTTTAAGTTTACAATTGTTTTTAAACTCCTGCCCCTCTCATAACAATTACAGCCAAAAGAGGGATTATTATTACCAGTAAAATTTCCAGTCTTAGAAAGACAAACATCATTTTAACTGCTACCGGATTTTGCTCCTGAAGCCTGTTTTCTTTTCTCTGCCTATTCCATTTGAATAGCATTACACTCTGAATAATTGCAAGAATAAGCACTACAGTATATAAAGTCAACTTAGTATGAAAAACAGGATTCTTCGAGTAATACACGGCTCCCTTCCCATAGACGAACCATCGCAATATGCCCGTTATTAAAAGCAAACCAAGTGAAACTAAATGAATAACACCGCTATAAGACAACATTTTGATTTGTTGTTCAGATTGCTTTGACCTTAGTAAAAAATACTCCGATATCAATGCACCCATAAGTAACATTATGCTCAAAAAATGTAGATATATGATTAATGTAGCCATTAAATATTATTCGAGTCATTACTGAAATTGTTAAAGGAACAAATAAATTGCAAAAGTGTTTAATGAATTGCAAAAAAAATATTACGAATTTCTCTCTTTCTAATTGCTTGGGATAATGAGAAATACTTTTTATACTAAGTCTGGCTAAAATCCAAGAGAAAATCCGAGAAAGAGGCTAAGATCTATTATTGTGTAATTCATATTGTTATGCCGCTTCCCCTGTATTGATAAACCTGTATCCGGATCAGAAGGAATAGCATCATAGAAATTAACAAACTGAATGTAGTCATTATTATACCCATAAGCAAATTGTACTCCTACAAGAAACGTAGTTTTTTTATATTTGAATAAGCTGCCGGCAGTAATATAATAATTTGTTGTCGGAACAGTCGAAAGCTCCAATAATCCCTGCATTTCCGGGTCTTCAAAAATTTTCTCTCTTGGACTAAAATTTGTACGAAACCCAAACAGTCCTTCTGTATTTTCAGTCATCTTAATTTGATAACCCAATGCGATGTTCACAACAGAACGTGCTGAATAATAATATGATAAAAAGTCGGTTGTTGGCTTAGGGTAGGCATCCTTCGGACTGACGCATATAGTTCCGTCAACAGTTTTATACTTGTTAATTTTGTTAAAAAACTCAGTAGTAAAATAATATTTGGTACGCCCTGAAGGTGCAGTGTAAAGAATACCAAATGAGACAGACAATGGGTCTTTAAACTGGGCAAGCATATAATTTCCAATTTCATGGTAATTGAAATCATCAGAAATAATGTCATCTCCGGGAATATTACTTTGAGCTATAATCTTTTTCACATCACCATTTCCAAATAGACGTGCAGAGGGTAAAGTTATGTTTAATCCATATCCCCAATTACCAGCATTATATCTAAAACCAATTTTGCCCAATATTCTGACATCATACATTACTAATTTCTGATATGTGGACCATAATGACTCATAATAGGATACTGTGTCAGGCAGTTGATCCGGCAAAGGGTTCACAGCTATTCCGATATTCTTGATATAAGTCAGATTTTTAACACTAATAAACAAACTTGCTCCAATCACAAATTTAGGTGATATTTCCATTGACGCACCTGCACCTCCCCAATAATCACTATAATCCGAACTTAAATCAAAATTTCCAAAATAATTTTCATTAATACCTTCATTAATCAGGTTGGTAGGATAGTCAACACTCTTGTACATATCATTCTTATTTATATTCCGGTTCAGAATGGCAAACTGAAGACTGATAGTAGTGTCCTTTTTGAGGCGATACAGATATGATATGAACCTTGGCTGAACCCTAAAAGCCAAATCGGAGACATCTGCACCCTCACCTACAGCATTTGTATAATTACTGTATTCAAGGCTAAAAAGGTTCGCATTCAATGCAAACTGCTTATCCTCAATCTCCGATATCCCTGCAGGGTTATAATAAATTGATGTTATGCCGGAGTTACCTCCAACTACAGCACCTGACAATAATGAAGCATTTGTATTGAAACTTACCGACCAGTAATTTTCAGGTTGACCGGCAGAAAACAAAGATATAGACAGAAAGGCAGAAATAAATAATATTCGTATTTTATTTTCTGTTGCCATTCCCTTGCAAAGATATAATTAAAAATGAACTGCTACTCAATAATTTTCACACTATCCGGCACACCATAACCCCACTCTTTCATTGCAAAATCCCACTCTTTAAGTATTTTGTCAAGAGTATTTTGTTCTATTTTGTGTGCATTTTTTTTGTATCCTTTTTTGCTGTCAATATAATCCCGGATGGAGGCTTCAGATTTCTCAAAATCAGCAATATTAAGAGTGTCGAATATCGATTTAATTGTTGATAGAGGATTTTCCTCCAGAACCTCAAATGCAATCTCAACCAGATTTTCCTTAGGAATTATTACTCT
Organism: Chlorobiota bacterium; assembly: GCA_030592565.1. GTDB lineage: Bacteria > Bacteroidota > Bacteroidia > Bacteroidales > JAADJA01 > JAADJA01. Next base: position 3,435 of record JAUVIX010000201.1, on the reverse strand, counting down.
TTCATCCATATAAGATTGCATCATTTGCTTATAAATAGAGAAAATCAAATCGTCAAGCTTTTCTGATGACATATGTTGAAGTTGCAGGTTGGGCAACATTGTTCTGAAAAAATGTTGTGTCGATAAGAAAACTATTACAGGATTCCGGTGTATATGAACAAATTTTGCATTGGGGAACATTTCCAAAAGAACCTTAATCCGTGCAGTATGTGGCGGATTTTTTGAAAGAAAATATTTTCCGTTTGTATTAACAATTGCCTTTTTAATTTGTAAAAAATACTCCTCCTTCCACATTAAATAGTCCTTTTCAGAAACCTTCTTAAAGCGAACATATCTGTCGTAAAAAGATTGAGCTTCCTGGGGAAACATCCAGAAATAATAATAGCTGATTGGAACATTACTTCCAAGAGCAAACTCTTCTTCCTGAGGATAATCAGGACTCAATTTGACATTGTCACCTTTTCTTGTTGCCGGAATAAGTAGTCTCATAAAATTTTCAAAAATAAAATTCCCGGCTTTATTAAAAAGTGTATCAGGAAAAACACTTTGAAAAGTTGTAATATATCCCATATCAGGGTTGCTACATAAAAGATTGTGCAGAAAAGTCGTCCCGCTTCGCCAATGTCCCAAAATAAAGATCGGTTCATTTTCAAGTTCAACATCTTTGAACCTTGGATTTATAAAATGACGTTCATATGCACGGAATGGCTTATTAATCAAATTTATTAGTCCTATTGCAGCCATTCGGGGATAATACCGGAAAGAAATATTATTATTTTTGTAAAGGTGCGTTAATACACTAAACGAATACCCAACAGCAGGAGGAAGCAGCAACCCTCCTGCCTTAACACCATTTTTTACTTTTGATAATCCCATATATTTCCTCAAACAAATATGGTTACAAAGATATAATAATATCCACATTGCAATCTTTATTGTTTCTTTTGCAGGGCCTATGCAAAAAAACACTTACCTTTGCACTCGTTTTTGATTGAACACTTTTAAGTTTTGAGTGTTAATAAAATAGTATTAATAAATTTTAAAAAAATGAATATGAAAAAGTTGTTTTTAAATCTAGTTATTGTTGCCGGCCTTGCCGTTGCAATGACAGCTTGCTATCCCGGAGGTGCAGAATACACTGATGACACTGATATTGTTCTGACTCATTATGACCCGGATTATAACTTCAAGGATGTGAACACTTATCACATTTCCGACTCTATTCAGCATATTGTTGATGAAGGTAAAGAACCTAATAATAAATATGATCAGAATATTATTACTGACTTGACAAATAACTTTGATGCACTTGGTTGGGAACAATTTGATCTGAATGATACACTTGATGGAGAATTACCAGATGTTGCAATAGTGGTTACTGCTGCTGAAATTACTACATACAATATATATAGCTACCCCTGGTATGGATATTGGGGATGGGGATGGTATAAAAGTTCTGATTATTATGGTTATCCCGGTTATGGTTGGGGATATCCCTGGTATGGAGGAGGCACTTATGTTTCTTCATATACAACAGGGACTGTTCTATGGAGACTTTTCGACCCTGAATATGTAAACGAAGCCGATTCAACTATTCATTTGGCCTGGATGGGTGTCATTAATGGTGTTATGGGGTCGAATACACCTAATACCAGGGTCAGGATTAATGATGGTATTAACCAGGCATTCAAGCAATCAGCCTATCTGAAAGGGGAATAAAAAAATAATTAATTTTAAAAGGTAAAATTATGAAAAAATATATTTTAATTGCAATAATATCAACATTTGCTTCCACAGCAGGCTATTCCCAGGGCTCATCGCTGTACAGCTTTGATTACACAATGGGGATGGGTGTAGGAAGTATGGGAGACTATATTAAAAAGGCGAGTTTCAGAGGACTAACTTTTGAAGGCAGGGGATTTGTCAGTGATAACGTTTCGGTTGGTGCCTTGGTTAGCTGGGCAACCTTTTATGAAGCACGTAAAAATGAGACATACACTCATGAAGATTATACAACTCTTTTCGGCAACCAGTACAGGTATATCAATGTATATCCTATGTTAGCTCAGGCTCACTATTACTTTGGTACCGATCCTCATTATACGCGTATTTATCTTGGTGGCGGTATTGGCACCTATTCAGTCAATAAGGAAACGCAAATTGGTGTATGGGCACTTACGGAGAACAAATGGCACTTTGGTGTTTCACCTGAAATTGGTATTTTACTTCCAATCAACTATGGTACTATGATCAATATTAGTTTGAGATATAACTATGCTGTAAAGACCAAGAATGCTCCTGATTATTCTTGGCTTGCGTTAAGTATTGGTTTTGCCTGGGGGAATTAACACTTAATATCCAGGAAGACTACATTTGAAATATTTTCTTTAAATGTTATTTCGGTATTAGAATTAGAAAATTTACAAACGGGGATTTAAATCTCCGTTTTTTGTTGTTGATTTACTTCTATTGAACTGAATTTTACTATTTTTGCCTAATTAAATAAAATATAACAATAAGAAGGCTTTTTTAATTAAATACATAACTTTTTATATATATGAAAAATTATAAAAAATTCTTAATTGCTGCTATTACATTTCTATTGGTTATTCCATTTGAATCATCAGCCCAGGGTAAATTTGAGATAACTCCTTTTGCTGGCTATATGTTTGGAGGACGCATAAGGTTTTATGAAGGTGACTTGCGGGTAGAGGATAATGTCAATTATGGTGTAGCATTAAGCACTGCTGTAAGGCCGGATGTCAAAATTGAATTTTCATGGAGCCAGATGCAGTCGAGTGCCAGCTTCAAACCTATTTATGGCTATGATGACCTTAAGAGGTCGTTCGATGTAAATGTTAACTATTTTCAGGTAGGAGGCATCTGGGAAATGGACAAAGGGAAGCTTCGTCCGTATGGGCTTTTCTCGCTGGGAGCTACATGGTTTGATGCAAAGGATAGTACAATTGAGGATGACTGGCGTTTTTCCGTCGCGCTTGGTGGTGGTGCAAAAATATGGCTGTCCGACCGTATCGGCATCAGGCTTCAGGGAAGATTCCTTATACCTATGTATTTTAGCGGAGCCGGGATATTCTGCGGAATAGGTACCGGCGGGTCAGGCTGTGGTGTAAGCGTAGGTACAGGCTCTACTATTTTGCAGGGCGATCTTACCGCTGGTTTGATCTTTGCATTTGGCAAGTAGTGCTGAAGTAAAAGGCAATTTGAGTCCTTTGCAAGGTAAAACTAAAAATTGGTGAGATGTAAAAGTAATTTGATCTAAATTTCTTTTGAATCATCATCCTTTTCAATATCGCCCTTCCTTTTAACAGGTTTTGAACTGCCGGAAGTGAAATCTTTCTTATCACTATTCTTCTTTGTCCAGGGATAAATGGTTGTCTGAACAGTAGGGTCAAAACTTTTAATGTGCAGATCCTG
>JAUVIX010000175.1 GCA_030592565.1 Chlorobiota bacterium | reverse complement strand
GCAAAGGAGGGGGTTCAGTTAATGCGGCAAATATTTTAAAACCTGCACTTGCCCGTGGTAAAATAAATGTAATTGGGGCAACAACTGTTGATGAATACCAAAAATATTTTGAAAAGGATAAAGCCCTGGAGAGAAGATTTCAGATTGTTGTTGTAGATGAAACTGATACGCTCTCAGCAATTTCTATTTTGAGAGGATTGAAATAGAGATATGAAACTCATCATCATGTAAGAATTAAGGATGAGGCCATTATATCAGCAGTTGAACTTTCGCAGCGTTATATTACCGACAGGTTTTTACCTGATAAAGCGATTGACCTTATTGATGAGGCTGCTGCAAAACTGAGACTTGAGATAAATTCATTACCTGAGGAGCTTGAAATAATTGAGAGGAAGATCAGGCAGTTAGAGATCGAGCGGGAAGCAATTAAACGTGAAAAGGACAAAATGAAGCTGAGTGCTCTGAATGAGGAGATTGCAAACCTGAATGATGAGAGAAGCCATCTAAGGGCAAAATGGCAATCGGAGAAAGAGATAGTTGAAAAAATACAACAGAAAAAAAATGAGATAGAAAATCTGAAGTTTGAAGCTGACCAAGCTGAACGTGATGGCGATTTTGGAAAAGTTGCAGAAATAAGATATGGACAGCTCAAGGCTATTGAAGATGAGATTGAGGAATACAAGAAAAAATTAATAGCAATTCAAGGCGACTCACCTATGTTGAATGAGGAGGTGGATGCAGAGGATATTGCCGAGGTAGTTTCAAAATGGACTGGAATCCCCGTTTCAAGGATGCTACAGAGCGAAAGAGAAAAACTGTTACATCTTGAAACTGAGTTACATAACCGTATTGTCGGGCAAGATGAAGCCATAGAAGCTGTGGCAGATGCCATAAGACGTAGCAGGGCAGGACTACAGGATGCAAACAGGCCAATCGGATCCTTCATTTTCCTGGGCACAACAGGAGTAGGTAAGACTGAGCTTGCCAAAGCACTTGCCGAATTCCTCTTTGATGATGAAAATTCGATGATAAGGATTGATATGTCGGAATATCAGGAGAGACATTCGGTTTCGAGACTGATTGGCGCTCCTCCGGGATATGTCGGTTATGATGAAAGCGGCCAGTTGACAGAAGCTGTGAGGAGGAAGCCATATTCGGTAGTGCTGCTTGATGAAATTGAGAAGGCACATCCTGATGTTTTCAACATACTGCTCCAGGTTCTTGATGATGGAAGACTAACGGACAATAAAGGCAGAACTGTTGATTTCAGAAATACTATTATTATTATGACCTCAAATGTGGGTTCACACATTATTCAGAAAAATCTGGAATCAATGACATCTGATAACAAAGAGGAGGTTTATGAAAAAACAAAGAGGGATGTCCTGGCATTGCTAAAATCGACAATACGACCAGAATTTCTGAACAGGATCGATGAAGTTATTGTCTTCAAACCTCTTGACAGAGATGAAATCAAAGAAATTGTTCAGATACAATTCAAAGTACTTCAGGGGCTGTTGGCTAAAAATCAGATTAAGATTTCAATTTCTGATTCTGCTGTTGACTATATTGCGGATGCCGGCTTTGATCAGCAGTTTGGTGCAAGGCCAGTAAAGAGGGTCATTCAGAGAAATTTGATGAATGAACTCTCAAAAATGATACTTGCCGGTGAGGTTAGCCGCGATTCAGAAATCGAAATTGATTATAAAGAAGGCAAGTTAATTTTTAAAAATAGTTAATAAAAAACTTTAACTTTGTTTCCTGAAAATAATTCTATGCATTGGATGTTAACAATATGACCTGAACAATTTTCAAAAAGTTAATAAATATTTGAGGGATTTATGAAACCATTTAATTGTTTGCTTGTATAAATATAAAAATGGTGCTTATCAATATCACCACATAAAACGTTAATTTTAAAAATGTCAAATAAAATTATTATGACACGCAACTATTTCAAAACACTCGTTATCGCTGCTTTCCTTATTGGAATCGCAACAACATCCTTTGCACAGATGCAAATCGGGGCTCGCTTAGGAGTAAATTTAGCCAACCTTAGAGGGTCGTCAATTCAAAACAACTCAATGCTGGTAGGTTATAATGTCGGAGTCTCATTCGATTACGGATTTGAACATGTAATTAAAAGTGATTTTGGGGAAAGATTCTCTGTTGGTATTGAAGTAGCAGCCAGCCAAAAAGGTGCCACTACAGATTATCTATTTTACTCTGACACACTTCAGGCAACAGTTGATACTGTTTTTGGAGCCAAACAGGTTTCTACCTATGTGGAGATCCCTATTTTGGCAAAATACTATTTTGGTGATCCCAAAAATATCCACTATTATGTTGAAGCCGGTTTTTATGTTGCTTCTTTATTTGGGTTAACCATTAACGATAATGTATGGAGAGACCACGACCAGGATGCAGGTACTGACCGCAGAAAATATCGTGAAGAATATACAGGTTTTGACTATGGAGCTATTGTTGGCGGCGGAGTATTGATCCCCATAGGAGGAAGACGAAGTCCCTGGTTAATATCCGGTGATGTCAGATACACTATAGGACTTACAAATGTAGGCGAATTAAAAAAAGGAACTACGGATATACCACCAGAACAACTTGAAGATATAAAAACAAGTGCTTTAAGTATATTGGTTGGCGTGGTTTATAAGCTTAATAATTAAGATAATATTTTTCAAAGATAAAAAAGGTTACCGCTTTGGTAGCCTTTTTTATGTTATTGCGGCCTTATTTCAAAAGAGTGCCCAAAAGGAGTCCGGGCAAAGACTGAAAATTTCACACCAAGAGACGAGAGTGTTCCAAGGCTGCCTGTAACAGCAAGTACTAATCCTCCGGTGATAAGCAATCCCAATTTTGTAGTAGGTTCCGGATCAGCAATTGCAGCAGCAACTATCCAGATACCTGCACTGGTTATTCCAAGGGAGGAAAGAAAGGCCGCAATCTGCTTCCACTTCATATCGCCTTTACCTTTTGCAGCTTTTATCAAAGTAACTGCCGAGCGCAGATCTTTAGCGTCAAGTCCTATATGGGAATCATCCTCAAAAACAAAAGGTGTTTTTGTAGAATATTGTTTCAAGGCCTTTTCAAGCCATTCAGGATCGCTGCTTCTTATTATTACACTTATTTCTTCACTCATATTGGGCGCAAAGATAGGAGAAAAAATGAAATTGTGGAATGTTGGAATGAATGAATCTTGAGAAAAGTGCCCGCCCGAACGAAAAGAATTTCATTCTTTCGGGCGAGAAAATCCCGCCTTTGCGCATTGGCATCAACTAAGTCGCAATCCATTTTTAATTTTTCTGTCAGGGACTGCAAGCACAACAGAGCTATCTTCCTGAACAAAACCTGTTACAAGACACTCCGACATAACCGGGCCAATCTGCTTTGCCGGAAAATTCACAATTGCAATTATCTGCTTTCCCACCAACTCTTCCGGTTTATATAAATCGGTAATCTGTGCACTCGATTTTTTTATTCCAATATCTTTTCCAAAATCAATCTCCAGGATATAAGCAGGCTTTTTTGCTTTTGGAAACTCTTTTGCGCTGATAATGGCACCTGTTACCAAATGAATTTTTTCAAAATCGCTCCAATTTATATCTTCCATATCTTTTGTTTTACAATGACTTATATCGACAAAGATAAAAATAAAATCAATTATTTTATAATTTGAATAGGGGTAGATTTCTAATCATGTGTTTTATTGCTGAAAACGAAATAAATTATTCACTTAAAAAATTTAATTATGAAACGTTTAAATTTAATTTTCGCAGTAGCTGTTCTCATTTCAGCAATGTTCTTTCAGTCTTGTAACAAAAATGAAACTGTAGAACCAAACAAAAATGATCAGAGTATTCTTCCAGCCAACTTTAAGGTTGACATTCCCGATGCACTTAGCGGCACAAACTATTTTAAGGATTCCAATGTTGATACACTCCAGGGAAATGATATTTATCAGCATATGCGAACTTTTATCTATGTGGGCGATCAGGCAGCTGATATTGTAAATGAAATAATTCATGTTATTGCCGCAAATAATCTGAATCAGCCTATGTCGTTCTCATTTATCAGTGATGATGACGGACGCACCAAGCACGTCGTTATTATCGAAAACTCTGTTTTTGAAGGGATAACCTGGGAGTATCAAATGACAATTACTGATGAAGGTACAGAATCATTTGAAAACACAGCATTACAGATATTTTGGAACAAAAATCCAATTAAAGGAATTGCTTTGTTGAATCCTTACAATATTGACCGTACAACCTCTGAAGACTATAAGGAAGCAATGTACAGGATTGATTACAGTGAAATATTTGAATTTGGTTATGAAACTCATATGATCGTAACTCTTACAGGATTACCGATTGCAGACCCTCTCGAAGACCCATACTCGATGAAGACAATGAAAATGTTTGTGGGTAAAAATGCAAATATGATAAGTGTTTTCGGCAACACCGATCATCCTAATGCAAAATTCTTTAATGATGAAGTTGGTTTTGATTGGGCTTTTGCAGCAGCAGGAGATAAAATACTGGATATTGGAGTGGCAGAAATAGGATTACCAAGAAACACACTTAATTCATCAAACCGTAATACATTACTGGTTGACAACTCAATAGAAAATGTATTTACAAATCAGATTTACGAAATATGGCCATGGATCGACAGCACAAGTGTGCAGTCATATCTCTACAACACTGCAGCTCCGGGATTTTTCGACCACGGTGGATTTGTACAAGGCGGAACCTCGCCAGGATCACAATACAACTCTTTACTTGGAATATTACCCAACCTGACTCCTTACAATCCAGCTGAAATAAACGAACTTGAAATAGAATTCAAACCATAAAAACAACATACTGATTTTAATGATTGGAAAGGCCGTCTTCTTTTGGAGGCGGTCTTTTCTAATATTACGCATCTCCGGAGGAGTGTAATATCAGAGCAGATAGATTGTGAAAATCATTTTATCTTTTCCATCCAGAATCCAACTTCTAAAAAAAATCAAAAAAACATTTGGTTGTTAAATATTTCATATTACTTTTGTACGCTTATTGTACTATTATATTATTGTACTATTAATTTAATAAACTAAATATTATGAATAATGATCAAATAAACAGGATTGAAGAGATGCTGATGATTATTCCGACAAAGATGTGCAGGAATATGGATCAGCGATTTGTAAACTTCATACTTAAAGATATCTCAAAGGATTTAGCAAAACATCATTTTATGATTTTGAAAATACTTCAGCAACAAGAAAAATTCTACGTAACAGAAATTGTTCAAATGCTTGGAATTACAAAATCGCAAATGACGACATCAGTCGATAAATTATTAAAGCTGGGATATGCTAATAGGTTGGCAGATACATCCGACAGAAGAAAAATTTATGTATCCATTACAAAAGAGGGTAACAAAATCGCAGAAAAAATAAACACACGCATAAAGGAGCGCTTTAATAAAGACATAAAAGTGCTTTCTCAAAATGAATTAAACGATCTTGAAAAAGGATTAAAAGTATTAAACAAATTCTGTTCGCTAAGCGAACAATAAAAAAAAAGGAGAAAATTATTATGGCACGAAGATTTGACAAAAGAATACACGACCTTAAAACGCAAAATGACGATATAAGAAAACTTATTGCTCATTCAGATGCTTTTGTAGAAACAATGTTGAACCCGATAATAAGTAAAACATTTAGTGAAAGTGTGAGTCTTGCAGTAACACAAGTGAATGGTTGTAAACTTTGCAGCTACACTCATGCAAAGAATGCTTTGAAAGCTGGAATGACAGAAGAAGAAGTTGATTTCTTAATGTCCGGAGGATTCGAGAAAGCACCCAAAGACCAATTGGAAGCATTACTTTTTGCACAACATTATGCTGAAACAAAAGGCAACCCTGATCCGGCAACAAGTAAAAAGCTCTTAGAAACTTACGGCCAGGAAAGAGTAAACGATATCACGTCGCATATACTCATTATTATGCTCACAAATTTACCTGGAAATACAATTGAAGCGCTTAATCTTCGTCTTCAGGGAAAAGGTGTTGAGGGCAGTAGCTTTTGGCAGGAACTGGGTGTTACAATTAATTTCTTTAAGGTGATGCCGGTTATTCTTTTTAAAATAATAAAGCACAAGCTTTTTAGAACAAAAAAAAACAAAAATAGTGCTTTATCCAATCAGCTTAAAATTGTATAATTAAACAGCAAGATCGAAAAAGTCTGTTTACATAGAAGGTAGTATTTTTGCCATATTAAGTTTTTGTTCATTACTACTAATATGGATAACAATAAAAAGCCACGGCAGGAATATTTAAAAAAGCTGAACACGGTTGTTGAATACATTAACTGCAATTTGGATAAAAAGATTTCAATATCTGAACTTGCAGAAATATCCCATTTATCGCAATTTCATTTTCATAGAATTATGAAAGGCCTTTTAGGCGAACCAATCGGAAATTATATTACCCGGACAAGGGTACAAACTGCTGCATTATTAATCCGCTACACCAACCTTGAAATCCAGGAAATTGCCCACAATGTTGGCTACGACAAGCCTTCATCACTCAATAAAATTTTCAAGCAGTATTACAACATCTCGCCAACTGAATACAGAAACAATAAAGAAAGCATCATTACCAAGCCTGTCATTGGTATTTTTAATATCAAATTAGATACACCAAGAATTCTCGAAATCCCTGATATGGAAGTAATTTATATCAATATAACAGGAGAATATGGAAATGAAAACTATCAAAAAGCTTGGACGGACTTAGGGAACTTTGTTAAAGAGAATAAACTATTCACGATAGGGATTGAAAGTTTTGGCATAAGTTACGATGACCCAAAAGTTACGGAAAAAGAAAAATGCAGATATGATGCTTGTCTTACGATTCACCAAACTGCTAAACCACAAGGAGAAATAGGAGTAAAAAAAATAGAAGGGGGAAAATTTGCTGTATTCAGTTATAAGGGAAGCTATGATAATTGGGGTGAAGTTTACGATATAGTTTATGATGAATGGCTGATAAATAGCAAGTATGATTTAAGGAATGTTCCTGTGATGGAAAAATACCTGAACAGCCCTTTGCAATCTGAAGCAAATGAACTGAATATTGAAATATATCTTCCGGTAGAATGAAGCAAATGAGTCTTGTGTCTTAGGTCTTGATTCTTAGGTCTTGGCTCTTGCGTCTTGTTTCTAAAATACAAATAGATGAAAAATAATAAAGAAACCAACAAAAAGATGGGTATAATCCTCTTCGGTGCAACGGGCCTGACCGGTCGCGAAATTCTTTTGCAGGCATTGGAAAATGGACACGAAGTGAAGGCAATCGTTCGCAATCCTGAACTGCTCAAAACAAAACACGCCAAGCTGACAATCATTCAGGGTGATGTGCTGGATTCCCAATTGGTTAAAGAAGCCATTGCCGGTGGTGATGTTGTTATCAGTGCAATAGGAACAGGTACCAGCTTTTCAAAAGCACATAAACCGACTACACTTTATTCAGATGGTTTCAGGAATATTGTAACAGCGATGCGTAAACATAAAATTAAACGTT
>JAUVIX010000260.1 GCA_030592565.1 Chlorobiota bacterium | reverse complement strand
TGATATGAAAAAGTCTGGCATAGACGTCACTCCATTAATAATCCAGGGCCCAACAGAGGAAACAATATTGGAAGAGGCAGAAAAGTTACCGGCTTATGCCAAAATTATCGGTTCTCATGGGCGTGGAGCTATGCATCGTCTTTTAGTAGGAAGTGTTAGTGAGGCTTTATTGCACAGATCCAGGATTCCGTTAGTGATTATTCCGACAAAGAAATGATATAATTTGGTATCAGCATTTTTTTATTTCCATTGCTTTTAGCTGAAAGCTGGAATTCCTGTAATATCCATTCCCGTAATAAGCAAATGAATATCGTGTGTTCCTTCATAAGTGATTACTGATTCCAGGTTCATCATATGCCGCATAATCGGAAAATCATCGGTAATACCCATAGCACCAAGTATTTGTCTGGAGTCTCTGGCAATTTTCAATGCCATTTCAACATTGTTCCGTTTAGCCATAGAGATTATGCCTGGAGTTGCCTTTTCTTCATTTCTCAGGACTCCCATACGCCAGGCAAGCAGTTGTGCTTTTGTAATTTCTGTAACCATCTCTGCAAGCTTTTTCTGTTGAAGCTGGAAAGAGGCTATTGGTTTATTGAATTGTTTTCTTTCAAGAGAATAATTAAGTGCAGTGTTATAACAATCCATTGCCGCCCCGATTGCTCCCCAGGCAATACCATATCTAGCAGAGTTAAGGCAACTTAACGGACCTTTTAACCCTATGACATTGGGAAACAGATTCTCCTTGGGAACTTTCACATTATCAAAAACCAGTTCACCGGTAATAGAAGCCCGCAACGACCATTTCCCTTTTGTTTCGGGAGCTGAAAAGCCTTCCATACCTTTTTCCACAATCAAACCTCTTACCTTCCCCTCTTCGTCCTTAGCCCAAATAACAGCTACATCAGCAATTGGTGAGTTGGTAATCCACATCTTAGCACCGTTGAGAAGGAAATGGTCACCTTCGTCACTGAATTTTGTTTCCATACTTCCAGGGTCGGAACCGTGATTGGGTTCTGTCAGGCCAAAACATCCAACCATTTCACCGGTTGCCAGTTTCGGAAGATATTTCCTTCGCTGTTCCTCAGAACCAAACCTAAAAATAGGGTACATAACCAAAGATGTCTGTACCGAAGCAGCAGAACGGATACCTGAATCACCTCTTTCCAATTCGGTCATTATCACACCATAGGAAATGTAATCAAGGCCTGCACCACCATACTCTTCAGGGATAAAAGGCCCGAAGGCACCAAGCTTTCCAAGTTCCTTAAACAAATAAAGAGGAAACTCATTATTCTGTGCTGCGCCTTCAATTATTGGCGTTACGGAACGGTCAACCCAATCACGAATGGAGCTGCGAATTATTTTATGCTCGTCGGTGAGCAGTTCATCAACAAGGTAATAATCGGGGGGAGTGTATTTGTACATAATTTTTGTGATTTTATATTGGGATATTTTTTAAGTCAATATTTTTAATAATGCAAGGCCTAATTTGGTTGTCTTATATTTCTGATTTTTACTTTTCATTTTATCAGGCAGAGTCATTTTCAGCCAATTATAATTTATTAATGGTTTGATATGTCGGTTAATATTAATAGAATGTTTAATTAATTTTAATTGTTCCATAATTTCATTCCTGCTTTTCGGTATTTTGCAAAATATAAGAGTGGTTTTTAGTTTTTCTATATCGCTAACTACATCGCTAATTATTGCACTAACTCTATCGTTAACTTGGTCGCTATCATAGACACTATCATAGACACTAATACTATTAAGAAATTCATTAAGGCCATCAACATCAACTATTTCATCAATAGCTGGATCATCTTTTGTTATCGGACTTATCTGTTTAGCATCAGGATGAATATAAATAACAGAAAGAAAATATATCCTGTCTTTGTCTGTTTCAAAAACAGGTTTTGGAGAGCCATTGTTTTTAAGAATTTTGTTATCAATTGGAGGTAGCGGGCCGCTGAAACTCAATATTTCAATTTTATCAGGATGGATTTGGATTTCAATAGGGTTATTTTTCTCATAGTTTTTGTGAAAAACAGCATTCGCAATAATTTCTTCAGGATTCCAGCTCTTTTTCAACTCAATCCTGTCCCATTCAATCGTGTTACCGTTTAATAATTCTTCTATGTTAATCGGAAGTGCCATTATTTAAATTACATAAACCAATTTTATCATCAATCGTGCAAAGATAAGGAAGATACAAATATAAAATACCCAATACCAATGGCTATCAGTATCAAAATAAGAAAACCTGATTATTAACAATCTTCGTTTGTCTATCTTTGCGGAAAATTAATTTTTATTTTATGTCAGTAAACATTGTAGATAGAATAGAGGATTATCTCGACATTAATGTTCCTTCCGAAATTATTGATCGGGGTGATAATCTGTTTAGGAAGAAAAGAATTGAAAGTGCTGAAGTAAATAAAGCCACAGGTTCAGGGATTTTTGAAGTACGGGGAACTACTTTGTATGTGGTGGTGGTCAAAGGATTAAATGAAGCTATAAAGACAAGTTGTAATTGTCCTTACGACTGGGGACCTGTTTGCAAACACCAGGTTGCTGCTCTACGCTACATCCAGGAAATATTTGGAGGGAGACCCGAAGAAAAAAAAATCATAACTATAAAAGATGCAAAAAATGTAAACGGAAAGGTAAAAGAATTACCAAAACCTGTTTTACGATACTCAGATAATCCGTATGTGATAAAAGATTATAAAAAGATTACATACGACCTGCTGGATAGATTAACAGATAACTGGTACGATTATGGAAATATTGAAACAAAAATTTTTGCTGAAAATAAAATTCACTTTAATTACTATTCATACAACAGTATTTTCCTTGTAAAATTTTGGATAACTAATAAAGAGCTGCATACTACCTGCAACTGTGGAAAGAAAGTAAAAAAACTTTGCCCGCACCAATCCCAGATTCTTACTGAAATAGCAAATTCGGAATATCCTGATATTTTTGATCAAATTAGTCCTGTAAATTTTAAAACTCTAAAAAATAATATTCTGGACACATATGGATTAAGAGGTAAAATTTTTAACAATTATTTTCGCCTGAATTTTATTAGTAATGAAATATCCTGGGAGTTAAAAGAGGGGTATGAAACTTTGCTGCCGGTTAAAGGCGAGGAGCGAAGTCATGCTGAATTTTTTAAAACTGCATTAGGAAAGCTGAACCACAACCTTATAAAAGTTGAGGCACCTGTTCCCGAAAGTGGCAGATATGAAAAAAGATCAATTGGATTTGCATTTATTGCATATACCGAAATGGATCTATCCACCAATGATGAGCTGGAAATCGTTGTTTTAACAGGAAAAGAAAATAAAACCGGCGATAAACTGGTTTCACATATCAAAAGAATTAGCGGGCTGTCATTTGATGAGCGTCCGGTTATTACAAAAAATCAAAAAACAATTCTCGAAAAGATCAGATTTTTTGAAGAGAGTAAGGAGTTGGGATTGATTCCGGATGGTAATGATGATTTTTTTGAACAGGAAAAACACATTTTTGAATTTCTTAATAAAGTCATCCCTCTTATTGAAAAAGAAAAATATCTGTTTATAATTCCTGAATATGAAGAGTTTGAAAAAGTCAGAAAATCAGATTTAAAGCCTATAACTATCTCAAGCGAACATCTTCAGCTAAAATTTGAGTTCTATAATGATGATACATTTCTTTATCTTAGTCCAAAACTCATTATAAATGGAATTGAACAAAACAGTGATAAAATAGAGATTTCCGATTCCCACTTTTTATACACAATTATTGACAATACACTATATCTGCATAAATCTATCAGCCAGTCAATGGTTATAAGCCAATTTAACTGGAAACCTTTGACAATAGCCAATACAGAAGCCAATAGATTCTTTAGTGATTATGTTATACCGGTTTCCAAACTTTATAAAATTGACTTCAAATCTGATTTGTTTTCCATAGATGAGAAAAATATCAATCCATTAAAAAAACAGATCTTTCTTTCAGAATTCAGAGATAATGTGGTTTTTAAACCTGTTGTGAAGTATGACGGGGATTTGTCGTTTGAACCGGCCGATGAAGGCAATTCAATGGTTTTGGATAAAGAGAATAGGATTATTATCTACAACAGGGATGAAGAATATGAAAAGGATTTTCTTGAATTTGTTTCAGAGCTGCATCCTGACTTTCAAACCCAGAAAAATGCCGGAAGGTTTTACATACCGGCTGATATTCTGATGGACAATTTTTGGTTTTTCGATGCTTATGAAAAACTGGAAAAGGCAAATGTTGAGGTCTTCGGGTTAAAAGATTTAAAAACATTCAAATATTCGCCATACAGGGCAAAAATAAGCAGTGGAATTAAATCAGGACAGGACTGGTTTGAGGTTGATGTTGATGTGGCTTTTGGCGATATGGCTCTTGACTTAAAAAGTATTAGAAGGGCTGTCCTGCGTCAGGAAAAATATATCCAGTTGAAAGATGGCAGTGTCGGAATATTGCCCGAGGAGTGGCTCAATAAATTGCAACGATATTTCAGAGCAGGCGAAATTAAAGATAATAAACTTCAAATTTCAAAGTTGAAATTTTCAATCATTGATGAGCTTTTTGAGGATATTGACAATACAGAAATAATTAAAGAACTGGCTGAAAAGAGACGTAAACTAAAAAATATTGAAAATATAAATACAATCAGGAAACCACGTGAGATTACAGCCACACTCCGCGATTATCAAAAAGAAGGGTTGAACTGGCTAAATGTGTTGAATGAGATGGGCTGGGGTGGTATTCTGGCCGATGATATGGGGCTGGGGAAAACATTGCAGGATCTGACCCTGCTGCAAAAACAGGTAAAGAAAAATAAAAAACCAAACCTGATTATTGTCCCTACAACGCTGCTTTTCAACTGGGAAATAGAATTGAAAAAGTTTGCACCTAAGCTAACATATCATTTTTATTACGGGATAAACCGTGACAAAGAGATAAAATATTTTAAAAAGTATAATATTATTTTAACAACATACGGAGTTTTGGTTCGCGATATTAAAATCCTTAAAGAGTTGAAGTTCAACTATATTATTCTTGACGAATCGCAAGCTATTAAAAATCCTTCATCGTTGCGTTATAAAGCGGCTTTTTTGCTTAAAGCTGCAAACAAACTGACACTTACGGGAACGCCAATCGAAAACAGCACTTTTGACCTTTACGCCCAAATGAATTTTGTAAATCCGGGTTTTTTAGGTCCGATGGAATCTTTCCGTGAATACTATTCTAAAGCTATTGATAAAGAGGGCAATGTGGAGGTGTCAAGGGAATTAAGTAAGTTGATTAGCCCATTTATTTTGAGGCGGACAAAAGAACAGGTTGCCAAAGACCTTCCCGAAAAAACCGAAACCATCCTGTTTTGCGAGATGGGGGATGGGCAACGTAAGGTCTATGATGCTTTCAGAAATAAATACAGGAATCAGCTACTTGGAAGGATTGAAACGGAAGGGCTTGGAAAATCTAAAATTTATGTTCTTGAAGGTTTGATGAAGCTGCGACAGATTTGCGACTCGCCTGCAATACTATCCGATGAGGAGGATTATGGCCACGAATCGGTTAAGATCGAAGAACTTGTAAGGCATATCAATGAGAAAACCTCAAATCATAAAATACTCGTTTTTTCACAATTTGTCAGAATGCTGAAACTTATTAAAGATGAACTGATAAGAGATAAAATTGATTTTGAATATCTCGACGGTCAGAGTTCCAAAAAACAACGGGAAGATAG